>JBBFLL010000006.1:0-116294 GCA_037479045.1 Brevinematales bacterium
GAACGTATGCTTCTCATTAGCAAAGACAAATAAATTCTTTAACATCTTCTTTGCAAGTTTGTTCTTTGGAAGCATTCCCTTAACAGCCTTCTCTATAGGAAATTCTGGATGTCTATTTATCATTTCCTTAAAACCGGTCTCTCTCATACCACCAACATAACCAGAATACTGATAATATACTTTGGTTTTATCCTTTCTACCAGTAAGTAAAACATCTTTAGCATTAATTACAACAACATAATCACCAGTGTTAATAAAAGGAGTGTAAAAAGGTTTGTTTTTACCCATAAGAATCTTTGCAATTTTAGATGCAAGCCTTCCTAAAGGTTTACCCTTGGCATCAATCAAAAACCATTCCTTCTTTATTTGCTTAGGACTTAAAATAATAGTCTTCATATTTAAACCACCCAAAAATTTTTCTATATATTATACCAATCATTTGTATTACCGTCAAGTAAAATGCAAGTTATTTGACTTAAAAAGATAAAGTAGTTAAAATATTGAGAGTTTTTTCTCAAATTTTAAGGAGGAAGGGATGATAAAAATTTTCAGATCGGTATTCCAGTTATCCTTACTTTTATTAACTGGAATAGTCTCAAAGGGGTTTTCTCAGGAGGCAGCTGAGGGTGCTACTATTGTTGAGTCAGCTGTAAAATCTTCAACTTCTGTTGATATTACCTGGCTTACTCCTCTTGCTGCTATTTTAGCTCTTTTCTATGTAGTCTTTGCTACCTTCGTTATCAACAAGAAAAAAGATGGCTCAGAAAGAGTAAAAGAAATTGCTGCTGCTATAAGAGAAGGTGCATTTGCATACTTAAAACAGCAGTATAGTGTTGTTGGTGTTTACTTCGCTGTGATATTCTTACTTTTACTTTATATTTCTTTTGGATTAAAACTTCTCACTCCTTTTGTTCCATTTGCATTCCTCACTGGTGGATTATTCTCTGGTTTATCTGGATTTATAGGAATGTGGATAGCAACAAAAGCAAATGCAAAAACTGCATGGGCATCCAAAGATGGCCTTAACTCTGGGCTCAGAGTTGCTTTCACTGCTGGTTCTGTGATGGGTATGGTTGTTGTTGGTTTTGGACTTCTTGATTTATCATTATGGTATTATGGTCTGAAATGGTATTATGGCTCAATTGGTCTTGATCAGGCAACAGCAATCAAAAAGATCACAGAAGCAATGTTAACTTTTGGTATGGGTGCTTCATCAATGGCTCTTTTCGCAAGGGTTGGTGGAGGTATATACACAAAGAGTGCTGACGTTGGTGCTGATATAGTAGGTAAAGTAGAAGCTGGTATTCCAGAAGACGACCCAAGAAATCCAGCTACAATAGCTGATAACGTAGGTGATAATGTTGGTGACGTTGCTGGTATGGGTGCTGACCTTTATGAAAGCTATGTTGGTTCTATTGTTGCTACAATGGCTTTAGGTGCTGTTGCCTTCCCAGCAGATCCGTTAAAAGGTATTACAATTCCTATGGTTATGGCTTCTTTAGGTGTTGTTGCTTCATTAATTGGAAATTTCCTTGTCAGAACAAAGGAAAAGGAAGCAACCCAAAAAGTTCTTCTCGGAGCTTTAAGAAGAGGAATTTACGGTGCTTCTCTTTTAATTCTTATAATGGCTTTTGGAATTGTATACTACGTAATGGGTAAAGCAGATTTTGGTATCTTCTGGTCTATTTTAATTGGACTTGTAGTTGGTAATGGTATTGGTTTCTTTACAGAATATTTTACTTCAGCCAGTTATAAACCAACACAGAAACTTGCTGGTCAGGCAGTTACAGGTCCTGCAACCTTTGTAATAGGTGGAATTTCTCTTGGTATGCTTTCAACCTGGATTTCAGTTGTGCTTGTTGTTGTTGGAGTTATAATTGCTTACTACGCTGCAGGTGGAGCAACTTCAATTGAAAGAGGATTATATGGTGTAAGTATTTCTGCTGTTGGTATGCTTTCAACTCTCGGTATAACACTATCAACAGATGCTTATGGTCCTATAGCTGACAATGCTGGTGGTATAGCAGAAATGGCTGGAGAAGAAGGTGGTCTCGGTGAAGAAGTAAGAAAGATTACTGATGCTCTTGATTCTCTCGGTAATACAACTGCAGCTACAGGTAAAGGATATGCTATTGGTTCTGCTGCACTCACAGCTTTAGCTCTTCTTGCCGCTTTCAAAGATGAAATTGAAAGAATTGTAAGAGAAGCTGGAAATGCTGGATTTGCATTAACCCAGAATGTAATAGCTGTAGATACACTTTCAGGTTTATTTATTGGTGCTATGGCTCCATTCCTCTTCAGTGCTTTGACAATGAGTGCTGTAGGTAGAGCAGCTAACAAGATGGTTGAAGAAGTAAGAAGACAGTTTAGAGAAATACCTGGAATTCTTAAAGGAAAAGATAAACCAGATTATAAAAAATGCGTTAAAATAAGCACAGAAGCAGCACAGATTGAAATGATATTGCCAGCTCTTATTGCGATACTTATACCTATTCTTACTGGAACATTTCTTGGCTTCAGAGCACTTGTTGGAGTACTCGCTGGTGCTTTGATAAGCGGTTTCCCACTTGCTATAATGATGGCTAACTCTGGTGGAGCTTGGGATAACGCAAAGAAATATATTGAAGCTGGAAACTATGGTGGAAAAGGAAGCGATGCACACAAAGCAGGTGTTGTTGGTGATACTGTAGGAGATCCATTCAAAGATACATCTGGTCCATCTCTTAATATTCTTATTAAGCTAATGACAATGGTATCTCTGGTATTCGGTTCAACTATGCTTGCCTTGAATAAGATTATGGGAGTTTTTAAACTTTAATAAATAAAAAGGCTTGCCAATCGGCAAGCCTTTTTTTATAATATATTTTGGAGGTAAAAAATGAGCGATAGTTGCAGATGTACATATCCTGGATGTTCAAGACACGGGAATTGCAAGGCTTGTCTTGCTTATCATAGAGAAAATGGAGAATTTCCAGCTTGTTTTTTCACTCCAGAAGGTGAAAAAACTTACGATAGATCCTGGGAAAATTTACAGAGATATTACAGATTTAAGTGATAATTAGCTTTACTTTAATAATTGCAATATTTCTTCAAGAGTAAGTGTTTTTTGTTCACCATCGTCAAGTTTTCTTAAAGTATATTTGCCACTTTTTATTTCATTTTCACCAACTAAAAGGGCGTATTTTGCTTTCTGACTATCAGCTGACTTCAAATGCTTCTTAAGACTATCATATTTATATTCAGTTGTTGCAGAAATTCCATTTTGCCTTAATAAATCAATTATTTTAACAGCCTCATTCAGGCTTTCTTTACCAATATATGCTACATAAACTAAAACTGGCTTATAAAAATCTTGCTTTTTCTTTTGAAGTGAAGCCTCAATTAATAAGCCAAGTCTCTCCATACCTATAGCAAAGCCAGATGCTGGAGTATCAGGTCCACCAAATTCCTTAACAAGGTAATCATACCTGCCACCAGCAGAGAATGTGCTTTGTGCACCAAGCAAATCTGATTTAAACTCAAAAACAGTCTTGTTATAATAATCAAGCCCACGAACAAGCCTTTTGTCAATCTTAAAATCAATGTTATAATCTTTAAGCAGAGTTGTCAATTCATTGAAATGTATTTTACAATCTTCGCAAAGATAATCTATATTTCCAGGTGCATTCTTAATATGATTCTGGCAAATTTCTTCTTTACAGTCAAGTATTCTCAAAATATTTTTCTCATATCTTACCTTGCAGTCTTCACACATACTTCCTATCTTATCACTAAAATAATTCTTTAAATTTTCAAGATATTTATTTCTACATTCTTTGCAACCTATTGAATTTATAAAAAGGGTATAATTTTTAAGCCCGAGTTTTTCAAAAATATTTTTATTGATTTTTATAAGCTCAAAATCAGCATAAGGAGTGGGATCACCAATATACTCAAAACCAAATTGATAAAACTGTCTATACCTTCCAGTTTGAGGATTTTCGGCTCTGAACATAGGTCCAAAATAAAACATTTTTGCAGAATAACCCTGCATATTAAGATTATTTTCAAGATACAAACGAACACTTGAAGCTGTTCCTTCTGGTCTTAAAGCAATAAGCCTTTTACCCCTATCCTCAAAAACATACATTTCCTTTTTAACAACAAGATCAGAGGAATCCCCTACTCCTCTCTGAAATAACTTTGCATACTCAATTATAGGAAAGTTTATTTCCTTAAAACCAAAATTTTTTACCTCTTCATAAATTGTATCAAAAATCCATTTGTAAAAATCTGATTCTATCGGCAAAACATCATAAGTCCCTTTTAATTTACTGTATTCCATACAAAACCTCTTTTACCAGAAATTCAGCAATATTTTTTGAAGCTCCACTTTCCCCCATTCTTTCTCTACCAATTTTACCTCTTCTTAAAATTTCTTCATTGTTATTAAGTAGATAAATAATTTCTTTTGTTACATCCTCATGCTTTCTTACAAATTTTGCTGCCCCACCAAGAAGTTTTTCCTGTTCTTTCATTCTTCTATAATTCGACTGAACCCCACTACCAACAAAACTTATTACAGGTTTACCAATAGCAGCCGCCTGTTCATTGGCTGTTCCAGCAAGCCCGATAATAAGTTCTGCTCTATGTATAATTTCAGTAAATAAACCTTTTGCAAGGATAATAGTGTTTTCTTTTTTAGCTGAAACAATTGAAGAAATCTGAACACTATATCCATTTTTCTTTAATACTTCAATAAAACTTTCATAATCAAGATTATCAGAAAGAGCTGTAAGAAAAAAAATATTTAAATTTTTTAATTTCTCGATAATTTTCAAAATAATTTCAAAGTTTCTTGTTGCCTCTTTTCTACTGCCTGGAAGTATTCCTATAATTCTAACACCTTCAAGAATATTAAGTAAATAATTATCTGGCTTATTAATTCCATCTACCAGAGGATTTCCAAGAAAATAGGCATTTATACCACTTCTTTTTAAATTTTGCATTGTATACTCATCTCTCGTTAACACAAAATCGGCATTTTTCTTAATATATAACTTTTCCACCCAATAATGTGGCATAAAATAATCACTTTTAGCAAGAGCTAAAAAAATAGTTTTTCTTGGTTTCAAAGAGCTTTTTGAAACATAAAGCAAAAACACATCGCCCACAACAAATAGAACATCTATCTGGTTTTTAAATTCTGATAATTTTTTCTTGAACTGAAATATATTTTTAAAACTTCCCGAAAAGAGATCGATAAAAAAACCTTTTAAACTTTTTGTCGGAAATCCACCAGAAGGTGGAATTTCCGACGAATATATAACCTCAATACCTTTATTCTTATAATCCAAAGCATTACTTATTAGAGAAGCACCAAAAATATTAAAACTTTCTCCTACGAGCTTTTTCAACTCAAAAGCAATAAAAGAAGCAGCCCTGTCTTCTCCAAAGCAATTACTTACGAAAAGTATATTTTTTTTCAAATCCCGACCTTTAAATTAAGAATTTGCATATTCATCATAAACACTATCGTCAATGTCAGCATTTGTAGCCACAGCCTGAACATCATCATGCTCTTCAAGTTCATCTATAAGTTTAAGAAGTGAAAGTGCTTTATCTTTTTCAATCTTCACAGTGTTTTGTGCAAACCTTGCAAGTTCTGAACTCTGAATCTCAATTCCCTTAGCCTTAAGACCATCAAGAACATTAAGAAAATTCTCAACACTGGTATAAATTTCTATAGCATCACCTTCTTTTTTAACATCATCAGCACCAAGCTCAAGAGCAATTTCCATAATTTGATCTTCTGTATATTTGTTTGCATCTACAGAAATATATCCTTTCTTCTCAAACATCCAGCCCACACAACCTGCTTCACCAAGATTACCACCAAGTCTTGAGAAAATTTTTCTTATCTCTGAAATTGTCCTATTTCTATTGTCAGTTGTAACATCAACAATCATTGCAACGCCACCAGGCCCATAACCTTCGTAAGTCAACTCTTCAAATGCTGCACCTTCTATTTCTCCAGTTCCTCTCTTAATACTTCTTTCTATGTTATCCTTTGGCATATTGTAAGAACGAGCTTTTTCTATTATGGCTCGCAATGTTGCATTTGTTTCTGGATTACCTCCACCTTTCTTTGCTGCAAGAATTATTTCTCTTGAAATCTTGGAAAACATGTTTGATCTCTTTGCGTCTTGAGCTGACTTTCTCTGTTTAATATTGGCCCATTTATTATGACCTGACATATCTATACCTCCAAAAATTTAGAAAAATTATAACATAGAATTTATTATATTTCAAGGATTTGAAAGAATATTTGACAACTATATAAATTTATTTATAATAAAATGGTGGAGTTTTTATGAATAAAAATATCTCAAGCTGGGATACCTCAGGATATACAGACAAACAGGGGCATATCAGAGACTTAAAAATAGAACCAGAACTTGAAACAATAGAAAATATCTATAATGATAGAGACTATATTATAGAACTTATAATGGATGAATTTTCATCAGTTTGTCCAAAAACAGGTTTACCGGATTTTGCTACTATAAAAATAAGATATATTCCAGATCAATTTCTGGTGGAAGAAAAATCTCTTAAACTTTATCTCACTTCTTACAGGAACTTAGGTATCTTTCAAGAAAACGCAACTAACAAGATATTTGATGACTTCATTTCCAAGATCAAACCCCGCTGGATAGAGATAGAAGCCCACTGGAAATCAAGAGGTGGAATATCAACAATTGTGAAAGTAGAAAAAGATTATAAATTCAAAAAATAAAAGCTAATTGAAAAATTTCATCAAAAACCTTAAATTAAAAATCAGTATAATCAGGGGAAAATTATAAAAACTCAAAAAAAAAAAGGTTCGGCTGTTAGCCGAACCTTTTATGCCTACTACCCCTAGGGGGAATCGAACCCCCGTTGCAGGGATGAAAACCCTGTGTCCTAACCACTAGACGATAGGGGCATATCAATCATAATTTAGGCTAATATTATAAAGTTTTTTTTTATTTTTGTCAAATTTGAGTAAAATTCTTTTTTTAATAAAAATTTTATTTTTTATTCTTTCCATTTTATAATATTAAAAAAATAACAGAGGCTAACTATGTTTGGTAACAAAAAAGAAGATAATCAAGAAAAAAGATTTTCAGACAACAATAACTTTACAGAAGAAAAGGGAGAAGTCATTTCAGAGTGTCCTATATGTAAGGCACCCATAAAAAGTATATATACAGCAATAAGACACAGAGAAAGTAACGAGCTTGTTCACTTTGATTGTGCTATAAGAGAGCTTGTTCGTGAATACAAGCACAAACTTGGCAAAAACTTAAGAATATACTATGTAGGAGCTGGAGATTTTGCCATAGTAAAAGAAATTTATGACAAAAAAGGATTTTTAAAAACTTACGAAATAATAGAAAGAATAGAATACGAAAAGAAAGATAAATAATGTCTCTTCAAGAAAAATTTATTGAGCATTTTGAAGGCATTGTAATAAAGAAAAATTCTTTTGGCGAAGGTCATGCAGTTTTTAACATACTTGAGAAAAATAGAGGCAAATTAGAGATTTTCTCTTTTGGATCAGACAGAGAAAAAAGTAGACGGCGAAGTATTCTCATTATTCCAAATATAATAGAAGGAGTTCTTGTTAAACCAGCCAAACAAAACTATTATTCTATAAAAGAAATAAGCCTTATAAATTCTTTTCATTCAATAAATACAAACCTTAAAAAGATGTTATACTTATTCTTTGTTCTTGAAGTAATTGATATATTTGACGAATTTGAAACAGTAATACCTTTTCTCTATGAAAATACAAAAAAATTTCTCGAAAAACTTGAATTATTTAACGACATAGAAAAATATGCATTTTATGTAATTTTTAATCTATTTTATGCAGAAGGCTTACTTCCTGATTTCAAAAACAAAGAGTCGCTTATTAATTGTTTTTTAGAATTATCAGAAAAATTCATTCTCGGAGATGGATCAAAAAGATTTTTAATTGACATAATTTCAAATAATATGGACTTCTTTGACTCAAAAAAAATTTCAAACTCAGTAATAAAAAATCTACTTGATTTTATAAAACTTATAACTATAAAAGAAAAGAATAGACTACTGAATTCAATTTCAATATTATACCAATCCTGAAAGTTTTAAAGCAAGTTTAATTGCCTCGACCATACTACTTTCGTTAGCTATATTTTTACCAGCAATATCAAAAGCACATCCGTGATCTGGGGATGTTCTCACAAAAGGTAAACCAAGAGTAACATTAACCCCTTCATTAAAATATAGCATCTTAAAAGGAGCAAGCCCCTGATCATGGTAGGCTGCGACTATCAGATCAAATTCGCCTCTTAATGCCCTATAGAACACTGTATCTGCAGGTAAAGGACCATAAATCTCAAAATTTCTTCTTTTAAAATTCTCTATGACAGGAATAAAACTTTTTTCTTCATCACCAAGTAAACCATCTTCACCAGCATGAGGATTAATACCACAAACTGCTATTTTGAATTTTTTCCCAATTGTTTTTTCGCAAAATGAAATGCCCGCATTAATCGTATCTTCTAATACTTGTGGTGTAAGTAGCTTACTAACATCCTTAAGTGGAACATGAATAGTAGCAAGAATAACCTTTAATTTTTCAGAATAAAACAACATAAAAGTTTTCGATTCAAAAACTTTACCAAAATATGATGTGTGATCTACAAAATCCTTTATACCAGCTTTTACAATAAGCTCCTTTGAAATCGGAGCAGTTATAACACCACAAGCAAGGTGAGATTTTAAAATTTTTGATGCTTCTTCAAGGAAAAGATAAGACGCTAAGCCCGAAAGTTCATCTTTAACACCAGGTTTATATTTATAATCAGTCAATAACTCATTTTCTACAAAAATATACTCAGGACCTTTCAAATCTTTAAAAAAATTTTTATAAATCTCTTTTTCAAGAATTATAGAAAATTTTTCTAAAATACCAGAAAAATTTTTCATGGACTTAAAAACAATTTCGGGCCCTACTCCATTTGGATTGCCAACTGTAATAATGAGCTTATCCATTGTATTGTTTTAATATTACATCCTTAGCAGAATGTATAGAGTTATTACTTATGTGGCATCTACCCTCAAGAATAACACCATTCTGGATAATAAGCTCTGGAGTATGTATGTCACCAAGCACTCTTGCTGTTGGCATAAGCATAACTCTTGTGCTTGCTTTTATATTACCGATTACAATACCTTCTATAACGATAGAAGATACAACAAGATCAGCTTTTACCCTACCCGTTTGTCCTATAAAAACCTGATCCACCTTAAGGACATTTCCTTCAAATTTACCATTTATATGGAGAACACCATTTACTAAAAATCTACCTTCAAAATAAGAATTCTCCCCAATAAAACTATTAACAAAATCAGTTCTTACAGCCACAAAATCTCCTTATCAAAATTTTGGTATCTTTATAAAATCAACAAACTCTTTTACAAATTCGTATAGATCAAGTAAAGCCTCTTCTGCTGTCGCACCATCAATATTTGAAAACTCTCCCTCTATTTTCACAACCTTTTCAGGCTCAAGTAAAACAGTTTCACCATCTTTCTCTGCTTTGAGTATTCCTTCTATAAATGACATTAATTCACTTAAAAATTTTCCAGTTTTTATTATTAACTCTCTGTATTCTTTTGTCTCAAGATTCGTAAGTCTTTCGATATATTGTTTGTTTGAATGATCCTCATTACTTAAGGCAATCTGCTCCAAAATCTTCCCATAATTTTCAAAATCTTTTATCAAAGAATGATAATCTCCAAAAAACTTATCCCTTATATAAGCATGAGAATAATCAAGTTTCAGATTCTGGCTACTTAAAAACCCAAGATATTCTCTTCCAAAAAAAGACAAATAACTCCAAATCGAATTTATTTCTTGATTATTTGAAAACTCATTTAATGGAAAAATCGGTACATTTCTTAAAATTCTATAATCACTTACTTCTTCCATCGAATCATTATCTCCAAGTTTTAATAAATCTTCTTTTCTTATATTATATTTTTTTAATTCAGAAAAATCAATATTTCCCTCATTAAGTTTTTTTATATCCGATGTTATCTCTATGATTACTCTTTTAATCCCGCTTTTTTTGAATTCATCCTTTGTAGAGTTGTATAAAAGTTCAAATTTTCTTTTATTTTCGTTTAATTTTTCTTCTATATATTTTTTGTTTTTTAAAATTAAAAAATTATCATCCATAAGAATATCACTCCTTTGATCTACCTCTCTTAATAGTTGATACTTCTTTTATTTTTTCATCCATTTCCTTCGTTTTTTCATAAGGAGCAATGCTTATTATTCCATCCTTTCTGAAAAAGGTTACATATTTATATTCGCTCTTTATTATTAAAACATCATTTTTAATCTTTATTTTAACACCTGGATATACTGTCTTTGAGGCTGAAATTTTCGCATCTTTTCCAAGACTATCAAGATAAGCCTGTATTTTTGTAATCTCCTCTTCAATTTCTGCAAGCTCTTGCTTAAACTGGGTTTGTTTCATAGTCAAAAAATTATATTGCTCTGCCTTCTCTGGAGGAAGAGGACCTTTCGACAAAAGTTCGGTAAGATAGCTTAGTTGTTGAATAAGTTCTGGTTGTTCTTTTTGAATTTCTTCTTTTCTCTTCGTTAGAGATTCAAGTCTATCACTTGCTTCTGGATCAACACCTACTTCTATAATTGTTTCAGTATATGCCTCTGCCCCAAGAAATTTAGCGTTAACTTCATATAAAGCCCTTGCACTCCCACCTGCAATTTGAGATCTCTTTCCACCCTGACAGATTATCTTTTTCTTTGATTCTACCTTTGAATGCAAGATAACATCATTTACTATAATATATCCTTCAGCTTTTACATTACATCTTTCAATAAACTTTGCATATACATCCCCCGCAGAGATAATTTTACCTTCATCCTTTCCCTGAATACCCTGCCTGACCACTATATTACCTTCAGCAACTACCTCAGCCTTTCCTACATTACCTCTTATTTCAATATTTCCACCAGCATAAACCTTGAATGTATCATTTACACTTCCATGAATAATAACATTTCCAGGAAAATTAATATCACCAGTATTCAAATCTACATCACCAGTAACCTCAAATACAGGCTCTACCTGAACTTTGTTGTTCTTGAAAATCACCTGTCCATTTATATCTGCAATTATCTGGTTTCCATCTGGAGATAGATGAGTATTATTACCAGGATTGAGTTTTACATCTTTACCGTCTTTAGCAGGAATGATTCTACCTGTAAGAGTTTTTCCAGCCTTTCCTCTTTGAGCTGGAATTTTTGTTGCAAGGACCTGTCCAGCTACAACACTCTGGATAAGATCAAGTTTATGAAAATCAACACTACCATCTTCTTTTGTCTCAAATTCTACTTTATCAGTATCAGTTTTAAAATGATATTGAATTTGAGCATCCTTACCCTCAACTGGCATATCACCTTCTGCTACAATTACTGGAACATTAAAAAGTTCATTCTCTATTGCTTCTTCTATAGTCTGCTTTTTTATTCCATATACAACATTTTTAGCCTTTAACATAGATATTATTTCATCAACATCTGGAACACGCCCATACTTTTCTGGCTTTGTCATTGTAACATAGGCTTTCATTTCATCAGGAGAGATTTGAAGCTGTATTTTACTATCATACATAGATGGAGTATATTCACCAATCTTTACATATTTTTCTGAAGGTTTTTCTACTTCTCTTTTCACTACAGCTTCATTAAACTTTGTTATTTCTCTTGAAGCAAGATGAGATAAAACATTTTTTATATCTACTGGTTTCCCATTCCCTTTTGGAGCTAAAACCTTGAGAAATATTCCTTCTTTTCTCACTACAACTTTGAAACTACCATCCTGATCCAAATTTATTGTACCAAAAAATCCGGTCCCCTCTTCCCCGAATAACCCTTCTTCTTCAAATGCCTCTGACGAAGCAACTCTCACAAGGATTCTATGTGGTTTTTTACCAAAACCCAAAAAACCACTCTTTCCCCTTTCAAGTATTTCATACTCAAGGTTAACTATACTTGTATTCATAGCCTCAGCAGCCTTTCTTAAAGCATCTTCTATAGTAAAAGCATAAACTTCAACCTCTGTATCAACTGAACTCTTCCCTTTAATCCCAAATTCCTTTTTTTGGTCTTCTTCTAAAAAATCTTTTAATAAATCCATAATCACCTCTCTTTAAAGAGAATTCTTTCTCAAGAAGGCAGAGGGAATTTTTAATTCTGTTCTGTATTTTGCTACTGTTCTTCTTGAAATATTTACTCCCTTCTTTTTAAGTAGATCAGCTATCATATCATCGCTAAATGGAAAATTTTTGTCTTCGTTCTCTATAAGCCTTTTTATCATCTCTTTAACACTATTTTTTGCCGTATCTTCATTGCCAGAACTACCCGAAAGAAAATATTTAAGAGGAAAAATTCCTCTATTGGTTTGAATAAACCTTTCCCTAACAACCCTACTCACAGTTGATTCAGATATATTTAATTCATCGGCAATATCCTTTAATTTTAAAGGAACAAGATTAAGTGGTCCATTTAAAAAAAAGTTCTTTTGTTTCTCCACTATCTTAAGAATTACTTTGTAGATTATCTCCTTTCTTGTGTTGAGATTTTCTATAAGATTATTAGCTCTCTCAATATAATCCTTGAGAAATTTTTTGTCCTCCTTTTTTTCTGGATTGTCGTACATTTCTATATATTCCTGCTTTAACTTTAATTCTGGAAGACTATCTTCAGCTAATTTTATTTCTATCTCATTATTATCAACATTTACAATAGCATCAGGAATAACATAGTTAATATTTGAATCTATTCTCTCTATAGGTGTAATATTTAATTTGCTTATATTTTCAATGGCTTCTTTAATTTTGTCAATACTTTTACCTAAATTTTGTGCTATTTTTTGAAATTGTCTTTTTTCAATCAAATCAGAATATTCCGATAGTATTTTATATTCAATACTATCTTTACCAAATTTTAATTCAGTCTGTAAAAGTAAAAACTCATAAAAGTTATAACACCCAAGTCCTTCTGGATTTAATAACTTTATCTTCTCTCTTACTGATTCAAATTCTTTTAAACTTATATTTGTGCCTGTAATCAATTCAAGTGGATCAATTTGAATAAACTTCCCATCAATTTTTCTTTGTAAAAATCCATTCTCATTAAGGCTTGAAATTATGAGTTCTGCTATATCCTTTTCTTTTTCTGTCCAGTTTTGAAATTCTATCTGTTCAAATAGGTGTGCTCTCAAGTTCCAGTCTGAATATGTTAAATTCTCTATGAAGAGATTTATATCGTAGTTTTTTGATTTTGATTTTGAAATTTTATTCTTATTTATTTTACTTTTTTCAACTTCTATAACGGGATTATTAATTATTTCTTCTTCTATCATTTTTTTCAATTCTATTTGATTAAGCTCAAGCAACTCCATTGTTTTAATCATTTGAACAAGAGGCAATTGTTTCTGCTGTTGTGAAGTAGAAAGTTTCATCATTCAACTCCAGAATAAAAACTATATTATAATTATAAAAGAGAAATAAAAATTTTACTAAATTTTATTCACAAAAATTGACACTATTTTACAAAAATCTTCCCTTGACGAACAAAAATAAATTTTATATATTTATATTGAAAATCTAAAAAAATATTAATATTTATAAAGGAGATGGATTATGGCAAAGGAATTACTATTTTCATCAGATGCACATCAAAAAATTTTATTGGGTGTTGAAAAATTGGCAAAGGCAGTAAGTGCCACATTAGGACCAAGAGGAAGAAATGTAGTAATTGACAAAAAATTTGGTGCACCAACAGTTACCAGAGATGGTGTAACTGTAGCAAAAGAAATCGAACTTGAAGACAAGTTTGAAAATATGGGTGCACAACTTGTAAGAGAAGTTGCAACAAAAACAAACGACGTTGCTGGTGATGGAACAACAACAGCAACAGTATTGGCTTATGCTATCATTAAAGAAGGTTTCAAAAATGTAACAGCAGGTTCAAATCCAACTTTGATCAAAAGAGGTATTGACAAGGCTGTAAATAAGGTTGTTGAAGAATTAAAGAAAATTGCAAAACCAGTATCAAGCAGAGAAGAGATAAGAGATGTAGCTGCTATTTCAGCAAACAATGACAAAGAAATTGGAGAGTATATTGCTGAAGCAATGGATAAGGTAGGAAAGGACGGAGTAATTACTGTTGAAGAATCAAAATCAATGGATACCTTTGTTGAAGTTGTAGAAGGAATGCAGTTTGACAGAGGATATCTTTCTCCATATATGGTAACAAATGCTGAAACAATGGTTGCTGAGCTTGAAGATCCATTTATTCTCTTATATGACAAGAAAATTTCATCATTAAAAGAAATTGTGCCATTGCTTGAAACAATAGCTCAATCAGGTAGACCTCTCCTTCTTATTGCAGAAGACATTGAAGGAGAAGCTCTTGCAACACTTATTTTAAATAAATTGAGAGGTTCTTTAACCAGTGTAGCTGTTAAAGCTCCTGCTTTTGGAGACAGAAGAAAAGCTATGCTCGAAGATATTGCAATACTTACAGGTGGAAATGTAATCTCAGAAGAAAAGGGAATGAAACTTGAAAATGCAACTTTACAGGATCTTGGTAGAGCAAAGAGAGTAAAAGTAGATAAAGAAAATACTGTTATTGTCGATGGTGCTGGCTCAAAAGAGGCAATTCAGGCAAGAATCAAACAAATCAAGAAACAGATTGAAGAAACAACATCTGATTATGACAGAGAAAAACTTCAGGAAAGACTTGCAAAGCTCTCTGGTGGTGTAGCAGTCATAAAGGTAGGTGCTGCAACAGAAGTTGAACTCAAAGAAAAGAAAGCAAGAGTAGAAGATGCTTTATCAGCTACAAAAGCTGCAGTAGAAGAAGGAGTAGTTCCTGGTGGTGGTTTATCTCTACTCCTCTGCCAGAAAGTTCTTGAAAACTTCAAAGGAGAAAACGAAGAAGAGCAGGTTGGTATTGAAATTGTAAAGAAGGCTCTTGAAGCTCCTATGAAGAAGATTGCAGAAAATGCAGGTATTGATGGTTCTGTGATTGTTCACAAGGCAAAAGAAGCAAAGAATCACACTGGTTACAATGCTTTAACTGGCGAATGGGTAGATATGATGAAAGCTGGCGTTATCGACCCAGTTAAAGTTGAAAGAACAGCTTTACAGAATGCAGCTTCTGTTGCTGGTCTTTTACTCATTACAGAAGTAATGGTAACAGAAAAACCAGAAAAGGAAAAGACATCAATGCCAAATCCTGGAGCTGGAATGGGAGATATGTATTAAAATAAATATAGAGGGCTGTTTGACAGCTCTCTTATTTTATAATATAATTAAAAAAAGGATAATTTTATGAAAAAACCTTATTTAATAGTCACCTCATCAGATAAAAAATATGGTGATTTTTTGATTGAACACTGGCTTACTTCTCTTAAAGAAAATGTTAATCTCTCAAAAATTGACATATTAATTCTTGATTACGGTTTATCAAAGGCACAGCGTTTCTATTTAAAAAACGATGGTGTCTTACTTAAAGAATGTGTCAAAGACAACCACGTTGCAAATATAAGATTCAGGGATCTTCTCTCTTTTTTAAAGGAAAACAACAATTACGAACAAATTTTAAGCTGTGATGGTGGTGATATTATTTTTCAGGATGATATTTCATTTCTTTTTGAAGAACATAAGGATAGTTTCAGAGCAGTTTGTGAAAAAATAACCTCTCCCTTTGAATATTTTATAACAACAGAATATTTTTTCAAAAGCGACATAAAACCTCTTAAAGAAATTTTAATCGTCAATAAGACAATAAATGCTGGCTTCTTTTTAGCTCCTTATGATAAAATGGTTATGCTATGCCAGAAAGTGGTCGATATGGTGAAAAATAAATCAAAATTTGGACCTGACCAGATTGTAGTAAACTATGTAATGTATAAAACTGGGTTTGTCGAACTTGACACAAAGTACAATTTTATCCCAGCAACGAATAATGAAGAATTTTACATAAAAGATGGTGTATTTTACGATGCAAATGGCAAAAAGATTCCAGTAGTTCATAATGCAGGAAATATAAGATTTTTCAGATCAATTGAAAATTTTGGTTATGGAAAGGGATTTAATATTTTAAAAACCGATATCTTAAACACATTAAGGGCACTCTATACCTCTCTCAGTATAATCAACAAGCCAAGAACAGAAATAGTAAAAGCAACAAAAAAGCTCGAATCCCTCTTCAACAGTATGTTTGAAGAAAACAGAACAAACTATAAGATGCAAAAAATTATGCTCAAAAAGGCTTTGAGGAATATTAAGAAATTGAAACCCAAACTTTAAATATTTCTTTTTTCATCTTCAGAAATAAAGTAAATCTCTAACATTTTGAGGAAGCCAAACTTAAAAGATAGATCTTTGAAAGGATTGATAACAAATCAATTCTTATTTTCAAAACCCTCTCTCACATAATTGAAAGCAACTTCACTCTTAAACTCTTTAATACCATTCTCAAAGAGAAGATCGGCCTTGTAAAAAGATGGGTGTAATGGCTTGTCAACTACATAAGGAACAGCTATACAACTCATATTTGCATTTTTGGCTGCTTCAACTCCATATTTTGAATCTTCAACAGCCGTACATTCAGAAGGGCTGAATTTAAGCATCTTTGCAGCTTCAAGATAAACGTCAGGATGGGGTTTACCATTCTTTATATTTTCTGACTCACTCGAAAGAACAACATCAAAAAATCCAATAAGATCAGTCTTTTTAAGTAAAATGTCAAGAATATGTGGAGAAGAACCAGACGCAAGCCCCAATTTATAACCATTTTCTTTTAAAAGAACAAGAAACTTTTTCATTTCTGGGAAGACTTGTGTGTTGTTTTTTGCAACAGCAAGATAGTGGGCATTTTTTCTCTCAAGCAATTCCCTCTCATCTCCCTCAATACCATATTCTCTCTTTAATTTTCTTATAAAATTGAGATTCCCCATTCCACTTACTTCTTTTTGCATTTCTAAAGTAAATTCTATGCCAAATTCTTTCAAAAAATTTCTATCAGAAATATAGTAATTCTTTTCACTATCCACAAGCGTACCATCAAAATCAAAAATTACAGCTTTAATTCTTTTTGACATCGCAAAACCTTTATAAATTAAGAATTTTGTCAATTCTTCTTATCGCTACTTCTTTACCTATAACGGGAAGTATATAGTATATTTCAGGTCCATGAACTCTACCTGTTATAGCCGCCCTTATAGGCATAAAGAAATTCTTCCCCTTAATATTTGTCTCTGCAATAATCTTTTTGGCAATTTCGGTAAACACACTATCAACTATAACTCTTTCTTCCTTCAATAAGGCATCTTTAAAATGCTTTAAAACAATCTTCGATTCCTCTTTTTCAAGAATTTCCTTAGCTTCTTTTGTAATTTCAAAATCATCTGTTATAAAATAATCAATATGTTCCTTTATCTCAGAAAGATGAGAACAATATCCTTTTGCAATTTCAACAACAGCTTTAAGAAATTTCTCCTTTTTCTCATCAATTGGCTCACTTACAAGCCCAGTTTCTTTAATATAAGGCAATGCAAGTTTATATATCCTTTCACTATCACTATTTATGATATAATGCTTTGAAACCCAATTTAATTTGTCAATATCAAAAATAGCTGGACTTGGAGAAATTCTATCAAGATCAAATAATTCTATCAACTCTTCTTTAGATAAAATCTCCCTGCCATCTGGACTTGACCAACCCAAAAGAGAAAGATAATTAATGAGAGCTTCTGGTAAATATCCAGCTTTTCTGAACTCATCAATACTTGTTGCTCCATGTCTCTTTGAAAGCTTTTGTCTATCAGGACCTAAAACTAAAGCAAGATGTGCAAACTCTGGAACTTTAAACTTCAAAGCCTTATATATCATAAGTTGTCTTACAGTATTCGATAGATGTTCATCTGCCCTGATAACATGTGTTATACCCATTAAAGCATCATCAACAACAACACTGTAGTTATAAACAGGCATCCCATTTGCTCGGAGAATTACAAAATCACCAACCATTCCACTCGGAAAATTTACTTCACCTTTAACTATATCTTTAAAACTGAAATCTTCTTCATAAGCAATAAATCTTACAACTGGCTTTCTTCCTTCAGCCTCATATTGTCTCTTTTGTGAAGCTGTTAAATTCCTGCACTTTCCATTATAAATAGGCCCTTTACCTAAAGCCTCCATTTCTTTTTTGCCAGCCTCTATCTCTTCTGGAGTACAATAGCAATGGTAGGCTCTACCTTCTTCTATGAGTTTCTCAGCATATTCTCTATATATATCAAGCCTCTCACTTTGAAGATAGCTTTTTTCTGGACCACCAACTATAGGGCCCTCATCCCAATCAAGAGAAAGCCATCTCATATCTTCTATAAGTTTATCAATATAATCGCTATGTGATCTGTCCAGATCTGTATCTTCTATTCTTAAGACAAACTTACCACCTGTATGTCTTGCATATAAATATGCAAACAATGCAGTTCTTACATTACCAACATGCAATTTTCCAGTAGGAGAAGGTGCGAATCTTGTTTTAACCATAAGTTCCTCATTTGCTTTTTACATATATTTTAATATGAAAGGCTATTTTTTTCAAACTTTAAGTCTATGGGGTTATTTCTATCACTCTACTTGACACATAATTTTTTAACCGATATAATAAGTTCCCGATTCTTAAGTCAACAGGAATTTTTATGATAGAAATTTATAACTTTAAAGTTAATTTTATCAAAAAATCTTTATTTATTCCAGAATTAAAATTTGACAAAAAAGGTCTTTATCTTATAATTGGAGAAAACGGCTGTGGAAAAACCACTTTCATTCGTTCAATATTGAACATATTTAAAGATTATGAAGGAAAAATATTAATAGACGGAAATGAAAACAAAAAACTTTCAAGAAAAGAAATTGCCTCAAAAATTTCATACCTACCACAAGAAGAATTAACTGCCTTTTCCTTGAAAGTGAAAGATTTTATAAACACAGGATTATATTCAGTAAAAGAAAATATATTTGAAACAATAGTTGACTTTCTTGATTTAAAAAGCTATCTTGAATTAGAATATAATTCTTTGAGTGGAGGAGAAAGACAGCTTGTAAGAATAGCAAGATCTCTTGTTGCAAAGGTAGATTATTCTCTACTTGATGAGCCTGATACCTATTTGAGTAGAAAAAATCAAGAAAGAATGTTAGAATTATTTTCTCATATTTCTAAAGAAAGGAGTATTGTAGTGATTTCTCACTCAAAGAACCATTTCAGCAGATTTAAGAACATAGACTTTGAACAATATGTCAAGGAGAATTGATTATGGAAAAACTTCATTTAATCATTCATGGTCATTTTTATCAACCACCGAGAGAAGAGCCTGCAACTCTTGAAATAGAAAATCAGCCATCAGCTTATCCATTTGACAACTGGAATGAAAGAATAAATAGAGAATGCTATGCCGCTAATGCAGCCTCAAGAGTTCTTGATGGAGCTGGAAGAATAATTGATATAATAAACAACTATGAGTCTATCAGTTTCAATTTTGGTCCAACACTACTTCAGTGGATTAAAAAATATGATCCTCAAACATATAAAAGAATAATTGAAGCTGATGTAAAGAGTAGAAAACAAAACAATGGGCATGGAAATGCTATAGCTCAGGTTTATAACCACATCATACTTCCATTAGCCTGCGACAAAGATATAATCACTCAAATAGAATGGGGTCTTAAATCATTTGAAATGGATTTCGGAAGAAAATCGGAAGGAATATGGCTAAGTGAAACTGCAATAAATGACAAAGTCGCAGAATATCTTATTTCTTATGGAATAAAATTTGTCATACTTTCACCTTTTCAGGCTGAAGAAGTATATTACAAAGATAAAAATGAATGGGTAAATGTAAGTGATGGTAGCATTGACTACTCAAAACCTTACATCCTTGAAGAATCAAATGGAAAACTTGCTGTCTTTTTTTACTATCCTGATTTAGCAAGCAAGGTAAGTTTTGAACATTTGCTACGAAACGTAGATTTCTTGAGAGGAGAAATTCTCAAATACAAAGATAAAAAACTTGTTCACTATGCAACTGATGGGGAAATTTATGGTCACCATGAGCCTTTTGGGGATATGTGTCTTGCAAGGCTAATATATGATAATAGAAAAAAAGAAGAATTCATTTTTACAAACTATGCAAATTACCTTGAAAAATTTCCTCCCGTTGATATTGTAAAACTCAAGAAAGGAAACGATGGTCTTGGAACATCTTGGAGTTGTAGTCATGGAGTTGATAGATGGAGAAAGGATTGTGGTTGTTCAACAGGTGGAAAAGAAGGCTGGAATCAAAAATGGCGAGTATATTTAAGAGATGCATTTGATTTCTTAAGGGATAAATTGTTTGAAAAGGCAAGAAGTTTTTTACCTGAATACATTAATGATTTCTGGAAAGCAAGAAATGATTATATAACTGTATTCTATAATACAGATTATGCCGAAAGAGAAAAGAAAACAAAAGAATTTTTAAAAAAGCACCTTAAAAAATCTGTATCAAAAGAAACAGAAATTTTAATCCTCAAATATTTTGAAGCTTTATACTATGAAATGCTTATGTATACAAGCTGTGGTTGGTTCTTTGCCGATATTTCTGGAATTGAACCTGTGCAGGATTTGAAATATGCACATCAGGTCATCTTACTTATGAAAGGAATCTTTGATGACAAAATTTCTGAAGAATTTAAATCAATACTTTCAAAAGCCAAAAGCAATATTGAAGAATATGACAACGGCAAGATAATTTTTGAAAACTTTGTTGAAAAACCATATTTTTCAATAGAAAAAATGGCTTTTGAATATATTTTGAAAAATGGTAATAAAAAAGAAGAACTCTACTATTTTTACAGCAACAAAATTATTGATCAAAAGACAATCTCAAAAAATAATTATGAAGTTACTCTTAATTTATTAGAAACAAAAAATACTTTTACAGAGGAATTAAAAAAACTCCTCTGTATATTGCTTAAAATTGACAATAAATACTACGGATTTGTAAAAAAATACATTGATGACTATTTCTTAAAGTATATTGAAAAAATTATAAAAAATTCAAAAAAAGACATTATGCTCGAACTCAAAGAATTTTTAGGAGAATACTTAACACTTAAAGATATAAATCCACGTTCAAGAAAAGAAATTTTAAAGAGAATTTTTAAAGAAAAAATGCAAAAACTTCATAAATTCATACAATTTCCCAATAATGAAATAAATTCATACCTTGATGTTATTGATCTTTATGGAGAACTCAACATTCCTATTCCAGAATTTGATAGAATCGCTGTAAGAGAACTTTTAAACAATTTTGTTTTAAGAGAATTACAAAATATTGATACAGAAGATTATGACTTTTCAATCTTCATAAAAGCTATTACAGTTGCTAAAAAGGCAAATTTAAAACTTGACTATACAGATATTCTTCCTGTTATAAGAAATTTTGTAATTTCAAATATGAGTTCTGCTATTTTAGATTTAAATATAGTAGCCATAAAAAAATTAATAAAAATAATTGATATAACAAATATTTCTGGCATAGAATTTGAAAAATATGAAGTCCAAAACCTAATTTTTGATAAAATAAAAAATATTGACAAAAAATTGATAAATAAGGAAGAAGTAAAATTACTCCTTGAACTTGCCAGAAAATTCAACATAGGTGTTGAAGAAATATTTTAAATTAACATTCTTTATAACTTACACACACAGAATGAATTAATTTTTCAATAAAAAGATGACATAAAAATTAAAATATTATAAAATAATCTTCTTTTCAAAAAGGGAGGATTATATGGCTTTTTCAGAAAATGCGATTTTTATTCTTGAGAAATTTTACTTCAAAAAGGACAAAAATGGTAATTTACTTGAGAAAACTCCCGAAGAATTATTTGAAAGGGTTTCTGACTTTGTTGTCTCTGCTGAAAAAAATGAAGAATTAAAGAAAAAATATAAAAAAATTTTCTTTAACCTTATGATGGAACAAAAATTTATGTTCTCATCTCCCACCCTTTTTAATGCTGGAAGTGATTTCCCTATTTCTTCGAGTTGCTTTGTCGGTGGTTTATCCGATGATATGAAAGGTATAATGAAAGCCGCTATGGATACAGCTATTACTTTTAAAGCTGGTGCTGGAATGGGGCTTAACTTTGGGAAATTAAGGCCAAAAGGAGCTCCTGTGGGAAGGGGTGGAACATCAAGTGGTCCTGTAAGTTTTATGAATCTCTTTAATGAAGTTGGCGAAACAGTAAAAAGTGGTGGAGTAAGACGTGCAGCTTTTATGGCAATGATGGATGTCAATCATCCCGATATTGAAGATTTTATAGTTTCAAAAGATTTTATTGCTCGACTTAAAAAGGAATACAATATCAACATTGATGATGGTTTCATAGAACAGGTTATGTCAGAAATTTCAACTACAGCTTCAAATTATATTTCAGATCAAAATGTTATGAGTTATGTAATGAGTGAAATCAGAAAGAAACTTTTTGAACCACTTTCAAATATGAATATAAGTGTTGCAATAACAGATGAATTTATGAAGGCTGTAGAGAAAGATGACTATTTTTCACTTAAATGGGAAAATAAAGAATACAAAAAAATAAAAGCAAAAGAATTGTTCTCACAAATAGCTCTATCAGCTTGGAGAACTGCAGACCCAGGTGTGTGGTTTATAGATAGGGCAAATGAGTATGATACAGTTCCATCTCTTGGAAAAATAAATTCTACAAACCCCTGTGGAGAACAGAGTCTTCATGACTACACAAGTTGTAATCTTGGTTCAATAAACCTTCTCAAATTTGTTAAAGAAAATGGAGATTTTGACTTTGAAGATTTTAAAAATACTGTGAGGTATGCTGTAAGAGGACTTGATTATGTGATTGACGTGGCAGCATTTCCAACAGAAGATTTTGAAGTCAACACTAAAAAAATAAGACCAATAGGTCTTGGCTTCACAGGACTTTCTGAAAGTCTTTACAAAATGAAACTTGCTTACAATTCAAAAGAAGGTATTTCATTTGCAGAAGAAGTCTCAAAAATAATGACACAAACGGCAATACTTGAATCAATAGAATTAGCAAAGGAAAAAGGAAGTTTTCCACTCTTTGAGGAAAATAAAAAAGCCTTAATAAATGTAGTTATAAAATATTTCGATAAAACAGAACAAAATGAAATTAAAAATCTTATAGAACAATATGGCATAAGAAACTCAAACTGGACTACTCTTGCTCCAACTGGAACTATAAGTCTTATTTTAGATGCTTATACTTACTCTCTCGAACCACAATTTTCTTTAGCTTACAACAAAAATCTTATAGATGGAGGAAGTCTTACCTATGTAGATCCAGAATTCCAAAAAGCCATAAAAAACGACAAAAATTTAATCTCTAAGGTAATAGAAAATGGAGGAAGTTGCCAGAATATTAAAGAAATTCCTGAAGAAATAAGAAAAGTCTTTGTAGTGGCACACGATCTTAATTACAAAGATAGAATAAAGATGCAGAGTGCCATTCAGAAATATATATCAAACAGTATATCATCAACGATAAACTTGCCAAATGAAGTAAAACCTGAAGAAATAGAAGAAATATACCTTACTGCATGGAAAGCAGGGCTTAAGGGTGTTACTATTTATAGAGATGGGTGTAAACATTTCCAGCCAATGACTACAATAAAGAAAAAAGAAGAAACTCCAAAACAATGTAAAAAATGGGATAGACCAAAATCTCTTTCTGGAGAAATAGTCAAAACAAAAACTGGTAGCGGAACACTTTATACTTCAATAGGTTTTGATGAATCTGGACAACCTATAGAAATTTTTATCAATATTTCAAAGCACGGCTCAGAAGTATCAGCATTTTCTGAAGCTCTCGGTAGAGTTATTTCTATAGCTCTACAGGGAGGAATACCTGTTTCAAGAATAGCAGAAACACTTGTTGGAATTACAGGAGAATCTGCAACATGGGACAACGGAAGACTCATAAAGAGTATACCTGATGCTGTAGGTAAGATTCTTCGTGATTATGCAGAAAAACTTGAGAAAAAATTAAATGAGCCCGTGTTGTTCAAAAATATTGAAAAAGTAGAAAAATCAAATGAATTACCAGAGCCGGGAAAAGAAATAGATGGAGCAATGATCTGCCCACACTGTGGTGAAAAAGCTCTTATTAAGACAGAAGATTGTTATTCCTGTCTGTATTGTGGTTATTCAAAATGTGGATAAATGAGGAGGATATATGGTTATAAAAAAAACAAGTTTTTCTAATTTTAAAGAATGTTATGAAATTTCAGAAAATGGAGCAAAACTGATTGTTGCCTCGGATATTGGACCTCGAATTGTATTTTTTGGCAAGAATAAAAATGTTCTTTTTATCGATGAAAAACTTGAACTTGGTAGAGGTGATTGGAAAATATATGGAGGCCACAGATTCTGGACAAGCCCTGAAACAGAAGACACATATAATCCAGACAATGAAAAATGCGAAGTTATAGAAAATTCAAACTCTATAACAATATCAAAACTTGATAAAAAAACAATGCTTGAAAAAAAAATAGAAATAAAAATAGAAAATGATGAATTTGTTGTCAAACATATACTTACTAACAAAGGTGAAATGCTCTACCATGCAGGTATATGGGCATTAACTTGTATTGTTCCAGAAGGTAAAATATTTTTTCCCTGGGTAAGTCAGGGTGAATGGAGAATGAAAAAAATAATATTCTGGGAAAAATGGCCCGGACAAAGCACAAATATTAACAGCTCAAACTTTATAAAAGGAGAAGATCTATTTATCATTGAAATAAACGGAGAAATGGCAAAACTTGGAACAACTGGATATGGTGGATTTTTAGGTGTATCAAACAAAGACTATACTTTTATTAAAAAATTTGATTTCATTCAAGGAGCAATATATCCAGATGACAATTGTGCCATAGAAATATATACGTCAAAAAAATTCTGTGAACTTGAAACACTAAGCCCTATGGTAACTTTAATACCAAAAGCTCCATTAATTCACATAGAAAGATGGAAATATATAGACAAATACATTGATCCATTAAATGAAAAAAATATTAAGGATATTGTTATTTCTTGAGATTTTTGAGCTTAAAAAATTTTTCTAACTATAATGAGACTTTTAATTTTAAAGAATTAAGTTTTTTTCTTTTTCTCTTTACTTGAAGGTAAAAAAACATTGTTAAGTATCAATCTGTAGCCGGGTGAATTTGGATAAAGCTCAAGGTCTGTTGGCTTGTCTCCAACCTTATGACTATAATCTTCAGGATCATGCCCACCGAGAAATGAAAAGAATCCTTTACCACATTCTCCCATAATATAGGTAACCCAATCTCTTTCAGAGACACTATCAAGCATAATGACGTTATCTTTCAGTTTATCTACTTTAAATCCAGTAGTCTGCCCTAAAAATCCTTTTATTTTTCTTGTATGATTCTGGACCAAAATTGAAGGAATAACATCATAATCAACCGAAAAATCTAAAAGCTCAAAATAGAATGGAGAATAAACAATTCCTTCTTCTGCTATGTCAATATCAATATCTGAAAACTCATATATATAAGGACTCGTAATTAACTTGAAATTTTTGAATGCAAGTGTATTCCTGTAGTCAAGTTTTTCATTAACATTTTCAGTAATAGGAGTCCCATCTATCTCTGGTGGTATTATATCAAGATTAAGACTTGAAAGTGCAATATCGAGTGTATCTGTAGCAGCACACATTGCAAATAAAAATCCACCTCTTTCGACAAATTTTTTTATTTCAACTGCAACAGCTTTCTTTTCTTCTTGAATTGTATTATAACCAAGTTTATTTGCCGTTTCAAGAAAAAGTTTCTCCCTTCCTTTATACCAGTTTTCATCTGAGTACGCAAACCAGAATTTTCCGTGTTGACCTGTAAAATCCTCATGATGAAGATGAACCCAATCAAACCTATCCTGTTCAAAAATTTTATCTCTTAAAATTTCTTCGTCCCATATACGCGTATAAGGAATTTCGGCATATTGAAGCACAAGTGTCACAGCATCATCCCACGGCATATTCCATGGCGGTGCATACACGGCGACACGAGGAGGTGTCACAAGTTCTATACTTTTTTGATTCTTTGAAGAAAATGATTCTTCTATCTCGGAAAGTTTCTCATAAGAAATAGAATTAAAAGTAATAAGCCTCGAAATAGCAAAATTTTTTAACTCTTCGCTATCTGATAAGATAACAAAACTTCCTCCCCGATAATTAAGTAGCCATTTCACTTTAAAACCCTTTGATAGAGAAAGATAAACAAGCCCATAAGCCTTAAGATGATTCTGCTGGGTGGTGTCCATCGGAACAAACATCAAAGAAAAAGTTAAATTGTGAAAAAAAATCAAAAAAAATAGAAATTTCTTCATATTTCAACAAATATTAAAGTATAATTTATAAAAAGTCAATCAATTAAAAAATTGGCTTTTTTGTTTTTTTCCTTTATAATTTTGCGTCAAAAATAGGAGGTTTTTTATGAAAAAAATTATATTTTTAGCTCTCATAGCTGTATTTGCAAGCTGTTCACTTCTCAAAAACAAGGTTGCTACTCCAACATTTAATCCAGGAACAGGTGATTATACCAATAGCGTTACTGTAAATGTTAACTGTTCAACTTTAGGAGCTACTATTTATATCCATAGATATGTAACATTTCACACAAATGCAGATTTGAATGTAACGCCTGCCGTAATAGTTTCTGATAATTGGACAACTTATATATCTTCCTTAACTTTTACAACAAATGCTTATCTTGTAACTCGAGTAACACTCTATGCTTATGCGGAAAAGGAAGGAATGGAAACATCTTCAACTAACTCGGCAATTTATATTTTAAGAAAATAATTCTTAATAATTACCCTTGGAATAAGAACCAAGAATTTTTAAGAATACAGCGTTTTCTTTAACTATCTCGATGGCCTTCTTGAATGAATCCATATGAATATCTCCTTCAACGTCTATGAAGAAGATATAGTCCCAAGGTCTTCTTTTTGAAGGTCTTGACTCAATTTTTGATAGATTTAATTTCATCTCATTAAATGGCTCAAGTATTTTAAGAAGTGCCCCCGGTTTATCTTTAACAGAAACCAGAATAGTTGTTTTTTCGGCATTTTCTACCTCTCTTGGAGTAGAAGATATAATCCAAAATCTGGTGTAATTCTCTGGACTATCCTCAATATTTTCAGCAAGAATATTAAGTCCATATTTTTCAGCCGCAATTCTACCAGCTATTGCTGCTGAAAATTTGTCCCATGGAACCATACTGGCAGCTTTTGCATTGCTTGATACTTCAATCTTTTCAACATTTGGCATATTTGTTTCAAGCCATATCCTGCATTGAGCAAATGTTTGAGGATGAGAATATATCCTCTTTATTTCATTTATTGAATTCACATTTGCAAGAAGGTTATGATGAATATCAACATAAACTTCCCCAACCACCTTAAGTGGAGAATCAATAAACTCGTCAAGAGTTATGTTGACTGTCCCTTCATAAGAATTTTCAATTGGAACAACTCCAAAATCAAGTTTTCCATTTTCTACTTCTCTGAAAACATCAGGAATAGATGCAAGTGGCTTTTTAACAACTGAAGAGCCAAAATGTTTAATAACAGCCATTTCAGTGAATGTTCCCTCAGGACCTAAAAAGCCAACATTTATCGGAGCTTCAAGAGAACGAGCTGCTGAAACTATTTCAGTAAATATCTGAAGTAAAGCATCTCTTGGAAATATATTTTTTGAAGTGGCAAGAACAAGCTCTTTAACCTGTTTTTCCCTTTCAGGTTGATAGATAGGAATATTGTGTTGTTTCTTATACTCCCCTATTTTTTTAACACATTCTGCCCTTTCGTCAAGAAGTTCAACGATCTTTTTATCAATCTGGTCAATATTTTTTCTTATCTTTGAAATTTCTTCCATATATTTCCTCGTTAAATTAAATTTACAGGTTCTTCTTCGGTTTCCTCAGTTTCTTCTTCATCTTCTATTTCATCAAGTAGATTAAAATCTATCGTACTTATAGCCGGTAAATCATTCAAATCTTTAAGTCTGAAAACCTCAAGAAATCTATCCGTAGTTGAATAAACAGGCAAATTGAGGTCTTTATGTGTGCCAGAAATGGTTATAAGTTTAAGAGCAAGCAACTGATTAATACTTCTTGTGCTTGAAACTCCCCTTATACCATCAATCTCCTCTTTTGTCACTGGTTGCTTGTATGCTATAATTGCAAGGGTTTCAAGTGCAGACTTTGATATTTGAAATTCATTTTTCTTGCCAAAAAGCTCTTCAAGCTCATCCTTATAATGCGGATTTGAAACAAGCTGTAACCCATCAGCAACATTTATTATAAAAAAGCCATGCTTATTTTCTTTATATTCATTATTTATTTCTTCAATGAGGTTATTAATCTCATCTTTACTTATCTCAAGTATCTGAACAAGTTCTTTATAACCTACTGGTTTTCCCCTCACAAAAAGAATACCTTCAATAAGCCCCTTTATCTCACTCTTTGAATAGGTTTTATTTATGAATAGAGAATTGTTCATACTATTTCTCTCCCCCTGATCTCAATATCTGCAAATTGTTTAATCTGATAAAGCAAAACTTTCTGTCTGAATGACAATTCAAGTCCACCAAGAAAAGTTGCAACTTTATCAACCTTGGTTTTCTCAATCTTATCAAGCTCACTCCACAAAACAAACTTTTTCTTCTCAAGAATCGAAATAATAAGTTTCATTTTTTCTTCAACTGTTACTTCTCTTCTCTTTATAGGTATTGGTTTCTTTATAAAAGCTCCTCTATATCTCTTAAGAGCATTTATTAAATCTCCAAGATAAAACTCCTGACTTTCGAGCTTTTTATTATCAGCCGGTAATACAGC
Source organism: Brevinematales bacterium (assembly GCA_037479045.1). Taxonomy (GTDB): domain Bacteria; phylum Spirochaetota; class Brevinematia; order Brevinematales; family JAOACQ01; genus JAOACQ01. The sequence goes on from JBBFLL010000006.1 coordinate 29,090, forward strand.
AAAAGGTCTCGAAAAGTAAACGTCTCCCTCTTCTTTTTTCTTCCATAATATTCTTGCAATACCTTTGTAAACTTTATAGTTTTTAAGTCTCCTTATTAATTCTTCTTCATCTATAAGCTCTTCATTTTCTTCAGTTGCTTGAGAAGGAAGTAGCTTTTTGGTTTTTATGTAAATCAACGAAGCAGCTACAAGAAAAAATTCAGAAGCTATATCTATGTTAAAAAATTGCATTGTTCGCAAATAAAATAAATACTGATCTGTAATTTCAGAAATAGCTATTTCTGTAATATTCATTTTTGAATTTTGAATAAGTTCCAGAAGTAAATCAAGCGGCCCATCAAAATTTCTTATGTGAATGTTATAACCATTTCTTATAAAACCGATCATTTACTAACCTCTATATCTTACTTTGCTACTCATACCAACAGCTTCTCGCACCTCTTCCATAGTTTTCTTAGCTACTTCACCAGCTTTTATAGCCCCATTTTTAAGAATATCATACACTAAATCCTTTCTGTTTGCAAAATATTCTCTCTTTTTTCTGAAATCAGACAAATAATCAAGTAAAACTTCATAAAGTTTTTTCTTATCATCAACACAACCAATCTTTGCAGCCATACATTCTTCTCTTATATTTTTCTTAAAATCTTCATCATTACAAAAAGCTTCATAATAAGTATAAAGATTGCATTCGTCTGGATGCCCCGGATCACTTCTTCTTGCTCTCTTTATATCTGTCACCATAGACATTACTTTTTCTCTTAAAGTTGCATCATCATCAGAAAGATAAATAGCATTATTATAAGACTTACTCATTTTTCTACCATCAAGCCCATTAAGTTTTGGAACATTTGACAGTATTGGCTGAGGTTCAATTAAAACATCCTTGCCATAGATAAAATTAAATCTTCTTACAATCTCCCTGCATATTTCAAGATGAGGAAGTTGATCTTTACCCACTGGAACAGCTTCAGCTTTATAAAGTGTTATATCAGCCGCCTGTAATACCGGATAACCAAGAAACCCAAGATTATCAAGCTCTTTATCAACTATTTCCTCCATTTTTTCTTTGTATGTAGGATTTCTTTCAAGCCATGCTACAGGAGTTATCATCGAAAGAATTGTGAATAACTCCGTATGTTCTGGAACATCTGATTGAAGAAATACTGTTGATTTCTCAGGATCAATCCCACTGGCAAGCCAATCTACAACCATATTAAATATATAAACATTTGTCTCATCTTTATATTTTGCCTGATTTGAAGTAAGCGAATGAAGATCTGCTATAAAATAATACATCTCATTTGATGGGTCATTCTGCAAATTAACCCATACCTTTAAAGCTCCAATATAGTTTCCAAGATGTAAAAAACCGGTCGGTTGCATTCCACTCAAAATACGCATTGCTATCTCCTTTATATTGAATCAAGATATTCATCCATCGTTATAAACTTTTCACTTTCTTTATCTATGAAAGGTTTGGTTTTTAACTCAAAAAGGAATTCATCTTTAAAAATTACGTTTAATGACAAAAAATTATTGAAAATCTTATCTGATTTTTTAAGCCAGTGAAAATCGATGGCAATATCCTTTTGTTTTGAATAAATTTCATTTTTCCAGTTTAAAAAACTTTTTTCATAATCTTCTGTCGAACTTAAATTCTCTTTTTCCAAAAAGTTTTTATTAAACTTTTCAAAACTATTTACAATCATTTTAAGCTCGTCTATATAAGTATAACATCTCTCCCTGAAACCTTTTGTATAATTTTCAAGAAATACATACTTGACTTCACAAAAATAATTATCCCTATATTTTGCATCAAATAGCAACTGATTTTTTGAAATCAAGGGTACACTCGTTGCCCAATGCATAGTAAGATAAATATTTTTATATCTTTTGTCCATATCTTTTACCCATTTCATAAAAACAAAATCATAATCGCTAGTTTTTGAATAAGTAGAAGCATCAAAATATTCATTCAGTATTATAAACTCATTCAGTATCTGTTCAAATATTCTTAAAAACTCTTCAAATGACATCATATCTCCACTTTTAATAATAATTTTAAGATAAAAATTTTAAAAATGCAATGATTTTAAAAATTGAAAAATCGACAAATTTATCCCCCCAGAGGTGGGATAAATTTCACCCCAAAAGTAGCATAAAATTGTGACTGAAAGTTTATTTACATTTTAATTTTACCCTCTAAGATATATAATATAAAAGTCTATAAGGGGCTGGGGGAGAAATATTAAGGAGGAGAGAAAATGAAGAAAACTTTCATTTTAACTACTTTGTTCATTCTTTTACTTTTCTGGGCATGTTCTATAATCCCAGAAAATGGAGAAAATGCGGCTGATGGTAAAACATTAACCAAAGCTCCAGCTTACAATTATGGTGAAGCATTACAAAAAGCCATAATGTTTTACGAATTTCAAAGAGCTGGAAAACTTCCAGCAAACAAAAGAGACAACTGGAGAGGAGATTCTGCTCTTAATGATGAAGCTCCCGGCGGATGGTATGATGCAGGCGACCATGTTAAGTTTAATCTTCCAATGGCATATAGTGCCACCGTTCTTGGATGGGGATTGTATGAATATGGTACTGCATTTGACAATAGTGGACAGGCAACATACATTAAAGAAGCAATCAAATGGGTTGCTGATTATTTAGTTGCCTGTAAAGCAAATGGCTGGATATATCAGGTTGGTGATGGATCTGCTGACCATGCATGGTGGGGACCAGCTGAAGTTATGCAGATGGCAAGACCCGCATACAAAGGCAACAAATGTTCCACAGTATGGGGTGAAAGTGCTGCAGCTTTGGCTGTTGCTTCTATAGTTTTAAACAATCCTACATATTTACAGCATGCAAAAGAATACTATACAAAAGCGGAAACAGAAAAGAGTGATACAGATTACACTGCAGCAAGTGGATATTATAACTCATGGAGTGGTTTTAATGATGAATTAATATGGGCTGGTGCATGGTTATATCTTGCAGGTGCAGGTGAAACATATTTGCAGAAAGCAGAGCAATATGCTGCAAGCGAAGTTAACAAAACAAACAAGTGGGCTCTTTGCTGGGATGATAAGAATGTCGGTGCAATGTTATTACTTGCCAAGATTACAGGTAAGCCAGAATACAAGGCTTATATTGAAAGAAACCTTGATTTCTGGACAGTTGGTTATGCCGGTTCAAGAGTGACTTATACACCAAAAGGTCTAGCATGGTTAAGCCAATGGGGTTCACTGAGATATGCTACCACAGCAGCATTTGTTGCCTTTGTTTATTCTGACTGGAGTGGTGCTGACAGCACTAAAGCAACAACTTATAGAACATTTGCAGAAAATCAGGTTAATTACGCACTTGGAAGTTCTGGTAGAAGCTATGTTGTAGGATTTGGAACAAATCCACCAAAAAGACCACACCACAGAACAGCACATGGTTCTTGGGCTGATAGCCAGAGTGTTCCATCTTATCACAGACATACTCTTTATGGTGCACTTGTTGGTGGACCAAACTCCACTGATGCTTATACCGATGATATCTCTGATTATGTATGTAATGAAGTAGCCTGTGATTATAATGCTGGTTTTGTTGGAGCTCTTGCCAAGATGTATAGCCTGTATGGAGGAACACCTATTGCTAATTTCACTGCCAATGAAACACCTTCAAACCTTGAATTCTTTGTTACAACTTCTATTAACGCACAAAGCTACAATCTTCTTGAAGTCAAAGCTCTATTAAATAACCTTTCTGGTTGGCCAGCAAGAGTTGCAACAAATCTTACTTTCAGATATTTTATTGACATATCAGAACTTGTTGCAAAAGGTTATAGTGCAAACAACATAACAATTTCAATGAATTATAATCAAGATAGTGCCTTTACTGCAACCTTAAAACAATGGAGTGGTAATATTTATTACATAGAATTAAAATACAATGGAAAAATATACCCCGGTGGTCAATCAGCATATAAGAAAGAAGTTCAATTCAGATTTGCATATCCACAGGGTGTTACAAACGATAATTCAAATGACTTTTCATATCAATATATAAATAATACAGTTTCAACTGGATTAACACCTTGCACAAACAACCCAAATGTTCCAGTTTATGAAGGAGCTGTTAAACTATATGGAAATGAGCCCGGCACACCATCAAGTAGTAGTTCGACATCATCTATAAGCTCTTCTTCCATATCAAGCAGTAGCTCTATTTCTTCAAGTAGCTCAAGCAGTGTAAGTTCAAGCTCTTCAGTATCAAGTAGTTCAGTTTCCTCATCGAGCTCTGTAAGTTCGAGTTCTTCTGTATCATCAAGCTCAAGCATAGTAAGCAGTAGCTCAAGTTCATCTTCTTCCGTTGCTTACGTCGATATAACTTTGCCATTCAGTTTCGATGGTGCTGGAACAAAATACTGGAGAACTTCAGGTAGTATTACCTATATCAACTCATGGAATGTAGATAGTCTCATCGTAAACGGTGTTGAATATAAAAATGTATATGTCAGTGGAAGTAGCCTTCCGGCAAAGCAGAATGGATATTACTATATAACTTATAAAGGTTCTGTTGGCTGGAGTCATGTTGAAATTGTTGGAGTAAATACATCATCTTCAAGTGTAAGTTCATCTTCAAGCAGTTCATCGAGTGTTGTAAGTAGCTCGTCTTCAGTTAGCTCAAGTAGTTCATCTATAGTAAGTTCAAGTTCTTCTTCTATAAGTTCATCTTCAAGTGTTTCATCCTCAAGCTCAAGTTCAAGCAGTGTAACATATGTTGACAAGACAGCACCATTCAGCTTTGATGGGGCAGGGACATACTACTTCAGAATGACAAGTATTCCAAATTATATTAACTCATGGAATCTTGATAGCCTTGTTATAAATGGAGTAGAGTTAAAGAATGTTTGGGTAGGAGCAGGCAATTTACCTCCTAAACAGAATGGTTATTACTACATAACTTACAAAGGCTCATTCTCGTGGAGTCATTTTGAGGCTAAGTAATCAAGCAATAAAAAAGGAGTGCCAATGGCACTCCTTTTTTTTAAAAAAAATTTCACTTTTTATCAGTTAAAAAAGTATTATAATTAACACGTGTTTATAAAAGGAGGAAATATGCAAAAAATTTTTGCTGCAGAATTTGTTGTTTCTGCAGTTTTAACGTTAACACTGGCTTGTAGTGTGAACACACCATCAAACAATCCTAATTCTCAAACTTACTCTTCTTTAACTCAACAATCTTCTTCTACAGGTGGAATTGTTTACAAGAATCTTTTTAAAGAAATCGGTAAAACAGAAGCCGAAATTGACGCAAAGGTTAATACAGCTGTTTCTAACTTTTTCTATGGTTCAGAAGATATTCGTTGCTATTATCCTGTAGAAAGTGATATGGCATACATTTACGACGCAGGTAATGGAGACGTAAGAAGTGAAGGAATGTCTTATGGTATGATGATAGCTGTCCAGATGAATATGAAAAATGAGTTTGATAGACTATGGAAATGGGCAAAAACTTATATGCAACATACAAATGGGGATAGGGTCGGATATTTTGCATGGAAATGTAGCACTACAGGAAATAAGTTAGACGATAACCCTGCTCCAGATGGTGAAGAATATTTTGCAATGGCTTTATACTTTGCCTGGAAAAGATGGGGAAATGGCACTGGAATTTACAACTACAAGGCCGAGGCTGATAAAATCCTACATCATATGCTCCATCAGGATCTCTATGCTGGACAATATTCTGGAGTAACTCCAATGATAAACAAAACTCACAAACAGATAGTTTTTGTTCCCTATGCTAGTGCTGCTGAATTTACAGACCCATCTTATCATCTTCCAGCTTTTTATGAACTATGGGCAAAATGGGCTAATGAAGATAATTCTTTATGGCTTGAGGTGGCTTTGGCAAGCAGAGAACTTTTCAAAAAAACATGTCATACCAATACAGGTTTAAGTCCAGACTATGCAAACTTTGATGGAACTCCAAAAACAGGATGGGGAGACCACCACAGATTTGAATATGACGCCTGGAGAACAATTATGAATATCTCTATAGACTACTACTGGTGGAAAAAGGATAGCTGGGCTGTCACTCAAGCAAATAGACTACTTAATTTCTTTTACAACGAAGGAGTAACTACTTATGGAAATAGATATGAATTAGACGGTACAAAAGTAGGAACTCCACATTCTCCTGGGCTTGTTGCTATGAATGCTACGGCAGCATTAATATCAACACATCCCAATAGACTTGCCTTCGTGCAGGATTTATGGAATATTCAACCAACAACAGGGACATGGAGATACTATGATGGTTGTCTATACCTACTGGGCTTACTTCATGTAAGTGGAAAATTCAGAGCCTGGGGAATTGAAGAAATTTCTTCAAGTAGTTCAATAAATTCTTCAAGTAGCTCAATTAGTTCATCTACTTCAAGCTCTTCAAGTAGCTCAAGCCCACAATATAGTAGCATTACTGGATTATTCAACTGGTCAAATCCAGTTAACACGCGTTTCGATATATGGGGAAGTACTACAACAAACTATAATTCAATAAATGGAACAAATGTTTTGAATGCAAATATTCCATCTGCAAGCGATGGAATTAAATTAAATCCATTTGGGAAACAGGATTGGAGTGATTATAGTGGTGGTTATCTCATACTTAGGCTAAGAAGTAGCAACAATATAGAACTTCAAGCAGAAACAGGAAGTGGATATTTAGGTGCGAAATCAATCAATGCTTATGGATTTACAAATAATGGCAACTGGTGTGAAGTAACAATTCCTTTGAGTTATTTAATACCAAACAGTAGTGATTTGACAGATGTAAGAGGAATTCACTTTGAAAACAAACCTTCAAACATTGACTTATGGTATATATATCTTGCAAAATAAAAAATCGGTGGGTTAGCCCACCGATTTTTTATTTATAACATTCAAAATTTTTCCCATTACTTCCTCTATAGAAAGTCCTGTTGTATCTATAATATATGCTCCATCAGGAACTTTAAGCGGGGAAATTTCCCTTGATTTATCAAGTTTATCTCTTCTTTCTATTTCATTCTTTATCTCATTAAAATCAACATTCAACCCCTTTTCTTTTAATTCTTTAAATCTTCTGTTTGCCCTTTCTTCAACTGAAGCATCAAGGTAGAATTTGTAGGTGGCAAAAGGAAAGACAACACTTCCCGTATCACGCCCTTCAACCACACAATCAGTATCATTCGCAATCTCTCTTTGAAGATGAACCATTTTTTCACGAACAACTTTTATAGCAGAAACAAGTGAAACAAATTTTTCTACCTCTGGCATTCTTGTTTCAACAGAAACATCTCTATTATTAAGAAATATTCTTTCACTCTGAAAATTAATCTTTATATTTTTTAAACTCTCAGAAACTAAAGCCTCATTATTAAGATCGATTTTATTTTGAAGCAAAAAAAAGGTTACAGCTCTATACATAGCCCCAGTATTTAAAAAATGAATGGAAAGACGCTCTGAAAGCATTTTTGCAATTGTGCTTTTACCACTACCAGCAGGTCCATCTATAGTAATTATCATAACTTTTCTCTGAATTCTTTACCCTTTTTGAGATACTCTATTAAATCTTTCTTTTTCCCATTTCTGATTATATGAATAATAGTATCAATCTCTCTCGAAAAATCAACCAGACATCTTTCAATATTGTCAGCATTGAGTAGTATAATATCAGCCCACATTTCTGGATTACCCTGTGCAATCCTTGTAGTATCAAGAAGACCTTTACCATATAAACCAAAGAATCTTACATCAGCCCATCCGTCCTTCTCAAGATAATTACAAATCGCAGAAGCCATAATGTGAGGAAAATGACTTGTAATAGCAACAATTTCATCATGAAAATCAGCCGAAATTAACACAATCTGGGAACCCAAAATTTTCCAGAAATCTCTCACTTCTGGAAGTATGTCCTGAGAAGTTTCTGTAAGAATTCCAACAATTTTTTTGTCAAAAAGATCAGCTCTAGCAAATTCAATACCAGACTTTTCACTTCCAGTCATTGGATGTGCACCAACAAAATAAAGGTTTCTATTGTTTACTTTGTTGATTTCATTTATCACAGAACGCTTAACACTTCCAACATCCATTACAATAACATCGTCTTTAAGAAAAGGCATATATGAAGCAAAAACACTGTGAACCGTATCAACTGGCGTACATATTATAAAATAATCAAGTTCAGGGACGAGTGGTGAATTTTCATCACCATAAGCATCTATTATACCAAGATTTTTTGCATTTTCCAGTTTATCAACACTTCTACCAAACCCATAAACCTTAGAGTCTGGAATAAACTTTTTAATAGCAAGTGCAAGCGATCCACCTATAAGCCCAAGACCGTAAATTCCATAAGTTTTTGACATTAAACACTCCACCTATTTAAGGTTTTTTCCACTTCCTACAACGGGAGCTATCTTTCTAATTTCTTCCATCAAAATTGCAAACTTAGAAGGTTTAAGAGATTGTGCTCCATCAGACATAGCCTTTTCAGGCTCATGATGAACTTCCACCATTATACCATCACAACCAGCTGCAATACCAGCAAGCGATACAGGAATAACATACTTCCATTTTCCAGATGCATGGCTTGGATCTACAATAATTGGCAAATGTGATACTTCTTTAACAACGGAAATTGCAAGAATATCAAGAGTATTTCTCGTAGATGTCTCAAATGTTCTTATTCCTCTTTCACAAAGAATAACATTTTTATTCCCTTCAGACATTATGTATTCTGCCGACATAAGCCACTCTTCAATAGTTTGAGCCATACCTCTTTTGAGAATTACAGGTTTATTAACCCTACCAACCTCTTTAAGAAGACTAAAATTCTGTGCATTTCTTGTTCCTATTTGCAAAACATCTGCATATTCTGCAACAAGTTTAAGTGAATAAGTGTCCATAACTTCAGTTACAGTTGGTAAATCAAATGCTTCTCCAGCCTTTCTCAAAAGTTTTAAACCCTCTTCTCCCATACCCTGAAAAGCATATGGAGATGTTCTTGGCTTAAATGCCCCTCCTCGTAAAAAATTAGCCCCACTTTTCTTTACTTCCTCAGCAATAGTCATAAGTTGCTTTTCATTTTCTATACTACAGGGACCTGCTATTATTGCAAGATTTCCTTTTCCTACAAGCGAACCTTTCACATTAATTACTGTAGGTTCTGGATGAAAATCTATACTTGCAAGTTTATAAGGCTTTGTAACATGAAACATCGACTCAACACATGCAAGACCAGCAATCGGAGAATCTTCAAGTTTTGACTCATCTCCTATAACTCCAATAACCGTCTGAAATTCTCCAACTGAAACATTGGTTCTTAAACCAATTTTCTGTATCATATCAACAATATGATCAATCTCTTCCTTTGTTGCTGTAGGTTTTAAAACTATAATCATAAATCTTCTCCATTAAAAATTAGTATTTTAAATTTTAAAGTAAATACAAAAAAAAGTAAAAAAATTAGTATGTCAAACCAAAACCAAAAGGAAATAGAGGTTTATATTCTTTATCTCCAACATTAATAGGCAACTGCTCATCACTTTCTGGCCACGAAAATGGCAACTTTCCAGTTGGTTTATAATCACCAAATATAACGTCTGTTATTCCTTCTCCCTCTGTTCCGGGAAGCCATGCAACAAGTATTGCATCAGCCATATCTTTAAAATCGGCTATCACAAGAGGTCTACCTGTTATAAGAACAAGTATCTTTTTTGTTTTGACATCATTAAGTTTTTCAACTATTGAAGCATCAGAAAAATCCATTGTCGGGATTGTTCTATCACCCATAAATTCTGCATATGGAGATTCTCCAACAACTACTATTACAGCATCAGGTAATCTCTTTGTCTCTTTTGATATTTTATTTCCCTGAACATCATAGGTGATTTTTGTATTCTTATCCACCGATTTTTTAATAGCTTCAAGAATTGTAGTGCCGGGAATGAAATTACCTCTTTTACCCTGCCAGCTTATTGTCCATCCTCCACATTGACTTCCAATATCATCTGCTTTAGGCCCAACAACAACTATTTCTTTCAGATTCTTGGATAGAGGTAGTGTATTTTCATTCTTCAACATAACTATACTCTTTCTTACAGCCTCTCTTGCCAATTTTTTATGTTCTTCAGAACCAACAGAATCAATAAGGCTCCTTTCAGCAAAAGGTTTCTCAAAAAGCCCCATCTCCATTTTAACAGTCAAAATTCTTCTTACAGCATCGTTAATTCTTTCGATCTTAATTTGCTTTGTCTCCACAAGTTTTTTTAATGTATTAATGAATAGTACATAATTATCAGGTACCATAACCATATCAATCCCTGCATTTATTGATTCTCTTACCTGATCTTCATAGGTACCGGAAAGTTGTTCTATAGCCTTCCAGTCAGAAACCACAAAACCTTTAAACTTAAGTTCTTTCTTCAAAACATCAGTAAGCAAATATTTATTGGCATGCATTTTGACTCCATTAACACTTGAAAAAGATGCCATTATAGTTTTAACATTGTTTGAAATTGCAAAGAGATATGGTGTAAGATAGAGTCTTCTTAATTCCTTTTCATCCTTTACTAAAGTATCACCCTGATCTACAAGACCTTTCATACCAGTTCCAAAAGCTGTTCCACCATCTCCAAGATAATGCTTTGCACAGGCAATTATTCCACCTTTCTGAAATCCCCTGATCTGTGAAGCACCAAGAATAGAAACCAAAATCGGCTCCTCAGAAAAACTTTCATATGCCCTACCCCATCTTTCATCTCTTGAGACGGCAACACAGGGAGCAAAAGTCCAGTAAGCACCTACTGCCTTACACTCCTTTGCTGTAATTTCTGCAATTTTTTCTATAAGTCCCACATCATTTGCCGCACCAATACCAACATTATGAGGAAAGATTGTTGCACCATATACTTTTTGATTTCCATGAACAGCGTCAATTCCATATAACAAAGGAATTTTAAGTCTTGTCTTAAGAGCATAAGTTTGAAGTTTATCTATATAATCTGCCCAATCTTTTGCCTTTGTCATTGATTCATTATTGTTTGGGTATGAATTTCCTCCACTCAAAACAGAACCAATAAAATATTTTGTAATGTCTTCATAATCTTTAAGATATGAGCTATCCACTTGTGTCATCTGCCCAATCTTTTCTTCAAGAGTCATTTGAGAAAGAATTTTTTCAACTCTCTCTGAAATATTTTGAGAGTAAAGGTTAATTACAAAAAGTATCAAAATAGTTTTCAAAATATGCTTCATAGGTAAGCCTCCTGTAATATTATCTCATATATTAATTTTTTTTTCAAAATTTATTAAGTTAAAATATTTTGGATTGGTTTGATTAAGATTCATTTTGAGCTTAGAAAAAATCCTGCAAAATTCTATGAAAAACAAAGGATTTTGAAAAAAAGTTAATTTTATAATATAATATAAGCTGGAGTATAAAATGGAAGTCATAATTTCAGAAGAAATAGGTTTCTGTAGCGGTGTCAGACTTGCCTTAAAAAAATTAGATGAATTAACAGAAAAAGAAAAAAACACAAAAATCTATTCCATTGGAGAAATAATTCACAATAAAGACGTAGTAGAACATTATAAAAATAAAGGGGTTATTATTACAGAAAAAATAGAAGAAACAAAAGATGGAATTGGAGTTGTTCGTGCTCATGGTTTACCTCTTAGCATGGTTAACAAAGCAAAAGAAGAAGGGTATAAAATCATAGATGCAACCTGTCCCTTTGTAAGAAAAATCTCCTCAATAATAGAAGAAGAAATAAAAAGAGGCTTTAAGATTTTCCTGATAGGTGAAAAAGACCACCCAGAAGTTATAGCTTCATCGTATGATTATAGAGATCAAGTTACCATAATAGATTATACAAATTTCAATCCAGAGGAGTTCAATTGTAAATTTAACAAATGTGCTATAATTTCTCAAACAACTCTTGAAGAAGAAATTTTCATAGAAATAGCAAAGTATTTTCTATCTCATTGTTATGAAACACATATCTATAATACAATCTGTCCAGCAACAAAAAGAAGACAAAAATCAGCAATAGACGTCGCAAAAAATGTTGATCTTATGATTGTTTTAGGTGGTAAAAAAAGCTCAAATACAAAAAGACTTTATGAAAAATGTAGCAGAATCAAAAAAACCTTACATCTTGAAAGAATAACAGAAATTGATCCAGAGGTATTAAAAGGTGTAAAAAAAGTTGGCATAACAGCTGGAACATCAACCCCAGATTGGATAATAGAAGAGGCTATAGAATTTTTGAAAAAATATTAAAAAAGAAAAAATACCAGCCAATCATAATAAAGTTATAAAAAAAATCCTCAAGTGGTATATTTATTATTCTTAAACCTATTATATGATTTTTGTTATACTTTACAACAGGCAAAGTTGTAAGAATTCCATTAAACACAAGAAAAGGAACGTAAGATATTAACATAGCAAAAATGAATTTCTTATAAAAAAAAATTTCAGCAATAACAAAAAGAAAAGTTGAAATACCAGTAAGCATAAAAACAACAAATGTATAGATTTTCTTCCTCAAAAAAATCCCAGCAATAATGAAACATACAGAAATAAAAATAAATAAATATTTTAATAAAATAGTTTCAAAAACACTATCTTTAAAAAATATTTCCATAATACTGAAAATGAAAATACAACCAAAAGGAGCAGTAATAAAAAATATAATCTCTTCCACAGGAAGATTAAAAATCCTTAATTTCATAACGTGCTTTTCATTAAATTCCCACACATCTTTAGTAGTGAAAAAAGAATCCCAGATTATAAAAAAAATCCCTACGACAAAAAAACTGATAAAAAATGCAACTATGTCCTTGAAAAAAAATCTAAAAAAAACAATAGCTGACAAAAAAGGAAAGAAAAAAATAAAAAAGTTTATCCACATATAAGTGGAAATTTTTCTCACTAAAAACTCCTCGATAAGTTATAATCAAGAAATTCAAAAAGGCCTTTCTTATATTCATCTTTAATATTGAGAGACTTTATTCCCTCAGTTATAAAATTACTGAAAAGAAGTAATTTTTCATTAATCTTTTCCTGAATTTTATACTTTTTTATCAAATTTCTTATAGTTTCAACATCGTCAATCTCAACATTATCCTTTGAATATATCTCCATCATTGTTTTCATATCTTTTTGATCTGCAAGCTCCTTAAGATAATAATAGTAAAATGTTTTTTTCTTCTCTTTTATATCACTTCCGATTGGCTTGCCAATTTTTTCAGAACTACCAAACATCCCGAGTTCATCGTCTTTAATCTGAAAAACTATACCAAAATTCTCCCCCAGTGCCTCAAGTTTTCTCACTTCTTCATTTGATTCACCAGCCAGTATAGCACCAGCCATAAAAGGTAAAGAAAACGTATATCTTGAGGTCTTATAAAGATAAATTGAGATTATTCTATCCTCATTTAACTCTTTATCAGTTGTAGAATAATAAACATCCTCCATCTGACCAAGTCCTACATATATCATTTCTTTTGAAAAAAGTTCAATAATTTTTAAAAGAATATTTTTGTCAATATCAATCTTTGAAAGATTATCAAATCCAAGAAAATACGATATATCACCTGCACATATTCCCATTGATTCACCAAAGTGATAAGAGTCATCTGTTAAGCCATCAAATATTTCCTTGTATTGATAAAAAATAGTTTTATTCTGCCTTCTTAAAGTATCTTTATCCATTATATCATCATGTATTAATAGTCCAGCCTGAAAAAGCTCACAACTTAAAGCCACATCAACTGCAGCAGAAGAAAATTTTTGATTATACATTTCTTCAGTAAACAACACAAGTCCACCACGTATAAATTTGCCAGAAAGCATGAAATTTTTAAGTTTATTAACTACATCTTCTCCCCATCTATTTATATTTTTCAATTTCTTTTCAAATTCACTAAATCTATCAATAATTCTTTCGCTAATAATGTTTTTATAATCTTTGAGCTTTTCAATCATATCAAACCTCTACTTAAAAAATTCTCTAAAATTTTTAAAACTATCCTTATCTTTGAAGGTTTAACTTTTTTTTCTATACACTATAAATGGATCTTTGTAAATCTTTTTTGCTGTCCATTTATACATATCTGAGGCAGTCTTAATCGGAATAAGCATACGAAAAGGAATAAATTTAAAGCCTTGCTCTGCCTCTCTAAGCCATTTATAGTAAAGTTCAATTTGACCCCTTATAAAACTTATAAACTCCTCTCTTTTATTTCTGGTTTCATTATAAAATAGATTTGTTAATCCATTGTTAAGAGGCAAATATCTCCTACCAAGTTTGTTATCTTCATCAATATCTCTTATAAAGTTGATATATTGCATAGACCTACCAAGCATACCAGCATAATATAACGATTCATCAGGCAAAGCAAGAATTTTTGCCATAAAGAAACCAATAACTTCTGCAGAGCCGTATATGTACTCAAGAGTTTCATTCAGAGTGTCATAATTTTTCTTTACTATATCCATTTCCATTGATTTTAAGAATGCTATTGCCCAGTTATTATCAAAATTTCTTTTTTTTGCTACTTCAAGATAGTTATTTATAATCTTATCAGTTGAATAACCTTTCTCAAGGGAAGAAAAAAACTTTTCCTTAAAAGAATAAAATTCATTAGCCCTTTGAGGAACAGAATCAACAAAATCATCAGCCGTTCTCACAAAAGAATAGAGCTTAAAAACATCTTCTCTCACATCAATTGGAAAAAAAAGACTGCTATTGAAATATGTTTTACTTCCTCTTTTAAAAATTTCCCTTGTTTCTTTATCCATATATTTCCTTAAATTCATTATAAACGATTTCAGAAGCTATCAAAGTCATAGGCACACCAACCCCAGGATGAGTATAATGCCCTGTATAATAAAGATTTTTCACTTTTTTTGACTTATGTGGTAGCCTGAATACAGCCGTTTGAAAGAGTGTATGAGCAAGCCCAAGAGCTGTTCCCTTGAAAGCATTATAATCATTTGCAAAATCATTAATACTGAAAATTCTCTTATAAATTATATCATCTTTAAAGTTTTCACCAATTATGTTTTCAATATGCTTGATGAGATAGTCAAAATAATCCTCTCTTAACACATTTTCATCTTTAATATCACAGGATACAGGCACAAGTATAAATAAATTTTCCTTATCACTTTCAGCAACAGACGGATCAGTATAAGATGGACAACTTATGTAAAAACAGGGATTATCGGGATATTTTGGTTCTTCAAAAATTGTCTCAAAATGTTTATTCCAATCTCTTGAAAAGTATAGGTTATGATGTTTCAAATTTTTAAGTTTTTTATTTACTCCAAGATATATAATAAACATAGAAGGAGCCATAACCCTTTTACCCCAGTATTTTTTATCAAAAGTTCTGTGAGAATCATCAAGAATTTTTAATTCAGTGTGGGCATAATCAGCAGAAGAAATCACATAATCAGCCTTATAATTTCCTCCATTTGTAATAACTTCTGAGATTTTATTATTTTCATATTTGAAATTAATTACTTCCTCTCCAGTTATAATTTTTACTCCATTGTCCTTACACAATTTTTCAAGAGCATCTACTATCTTTCCCATTCCTCCCATTGGATACCATACGCCAAGATTCAAATCAACATGAGATAAAATAGAATATAAAGAAGGTGCATTATAAGGACTATTACCAAGAAAAACCACTTCATACTCAAGTATTTTTTTTGATTTATGAGAAGTAAAATATTTACTTATAACTTTATCAAGGTTTTTAAATACATCAAGTTTTAAACCTTCTGTAAGCATCCTGAAATTAAAAAATGAAAAAATATTTTTAAAATCTCTGTAAAGAAAATTCTTCATTGCTATGTCATACTTGTAATTTGCATTTTTGAGATAGGATTCTATCTTTTTATCACCATTTTCTTCAAATTGCCTGAAAAGTTCTAAAATTTTTTCTCTATCAGGATAGACATCAACATATCCTTCATTCTCAAAGAAAATTCTATAATATGGATCAAGTCTCTTAAGCTCATAAAAATCAGAAACTTTTTTATTAAATAAAGAAAAAAATCTTTCAAAAACCTCTGGCATAAGATACCATGAAGGGCCCATATCATAAACAAAGCCCATCTCTTTCATCACTCTTGCTCTTCCACCCAAAGAATTATTTTTCTCTATCAAAGTAACATTATGACCATCTTTACCAAGTAAAGCCGCTATAGATAAACCCCCAAAACCCCCACCTATAACAACAATTTTACCCATAATTCCTCCACTTATTTTATTCTATAATATTACAAACTAAAAATCAATAAAAAAGTTATAACTTTTTTGACACAAAAAAAAATTGATTGTAAGCTATATAATGTTAATTTAAAACAATAAATAGCATTGATTTTTTAATTATTAAAACAAATATGAAGGTTTGTCTATGAAAACAAAAATACTATTTATGCTTCTGCTTTTCTCATTTTCCTTTGCGGAAGATATTTCTCCCTATCTATCAGATAAACAATTCAAAACAGGTATGCAAAGATTTCACAACAGAGAGTATGAAGCCGCCATTCAAATATTTAACAAAGCATTATCAATATATCCTATGAATCTTAAAGCAAGGTATTATCTTGGATTATCATTTCTTCAGGCTGGGTATGTAAAAAATTCTATTGATGAGTGGGAAAACCTCATAAAATTAGGTGGTGGGAATTACCTCATAAAACAAAAGTTGAATGACCTATATTTTTCTCTCTCACTTGATAGAAAACATGAATATTCTTCACCATACACTTTCAGTAGCTTTATAGAAAACAAAAACAAACTTGGCCGTCCATCTTTTATAATTTATGATGAAAAAATGGATAGATTTCTTGTCTCTTCAATAAAGAAGAAATATGTTATCGAACTTGACGCAAACGGAAATATTTTAAGAGAAATAGGTAGAAAGGTGGGAGATTTCTCATCTTTCAAAATGCCTACTGGACTTTATATATATGCTGATAATATCTATGTTGCCGATTATAAACTCGACACAATCTTTGTATTTAACAGAGACGGCAAATTTCTTAATAAAAAAATAGGTTCAAAAGGCTTTGGAGAAAGTAATATTTCAGGACCTATGGGAATTTATATAAAAGATGATTATATATTTGTTGTAGACAATGGCAACGATAGAGTACAAAAGTTTTCAATAACAGGTGAGTGGATTCAATCAATAGGCAGTGGAGAACTAAAAAGACCAACAGATATAGCTGGAGAGGGAGATTATATTTATATAAGTGATACTGGTAATAAAAGAATCATTGTTTACGATATTTTCGGGAATTTTGTTAGTTCGATAAGTAGCGAACAACTCTCCCAACCGAGAGGTTTAGCAATAAAAAATAAAAAACTCTACATATCCGACGCCATCGAAGGGCTTTTTATATATGACATTGATAAAGAAATGTTTGAGAAAATTTCCATATCAAAAGAAAAACTCAACCTACCATTTGATGTAGCAATAGACACAAGAAACATTCTTTACGAAACGGATTTTAATACTTTTAAAATAGCTGTTTTTACACCTCTTGAACTCCAGTATGCAAATTTAAATGTTCAAACCACACAGATCTGGCTTGATAACTACCCCAGAAACTTTATTCATCTTCGTGTTTTTGACAAAGCTGGAAATCCAGTATATGACTTAAAAGAAGAAAACTTCCTTGTGTATGAAGAAGGAACGTTGGTTCCTATAATAAAGCTCGGTGCCACATATAGTTTCAGAAAAAATATGTATGCAAAAATAATAATTGACAAAAGTATAAAAATGAAAGAGTATGAAGAAGATTTAATCGAAATAGTAAGGGCTTTTCTTGAAAAAACGACTGGAGATGACTGGATAGATATTAAAGTTTTGTCAAAGGATATTGAAACTACAGGTAGAATTAAAGCAAGTGTTCTTTCTCCACTTGAATTTATCAAAAAGCAAGAATATTCAGAAACATTAAATAACCTTGATACATCTATATATGACTCAATCAGAGAATTACTTAATATAAACAGAAATAAAGCCATAATTTTAATCACTGCCGAAGATTTAAATCAATCTTTCTCCACTTATGACCTTGAAACGCTTATCAATTATGCAAGAAATAATGCCATCCCAATATATGTTATAAACTTCAACCCAGAAAATAAAAATTCTCTTGAACTTCTATCAGCAAAAACTTTTGGAAGATATTATTCTCTTAAAGAATACAAAGATATTTTAAACATTTACGAAACAATCAAAAACTCAAAACCTCTCGAATATATAATCACTTATGATGGAATGAACCTGAAAGGACTGAAAAATTTCTTTGTAAACGTTAATATAAAAGTCAAATACAAAGGACTTATAGGAGTTGACGAAATTGGATACTATGTTCCAGAATATTTTTTGCCTCTCAATTTTTTTGGACAGAAAAAAGAGATAGTTAAGGAGTATAAATGACAACTCCCTACGAAAAGAAAAAATGTGAAGAGGCTCGCATAGTATCTGCAATAGAAGGATTTATCCAGACTATAGGTATAAATATTGGTGGACTTTTTCTTCCAAGTTTTGTCACAACATCATTACTTCTCTATTTTCTTAAAGCTCCACTATGGCTTATTGGTTTTATTAACTCACTTCTATACCTTGTAAACGTCTTACAGCCAATATCAAGTGCTTTAACAAGGAATATATCGAAAAGGAAACCTATAGTTATTTCAACCTCTTTTGTTGGTAGAAGTTTATTCATACTTTCTATGTTTTTACTTCTTGGTATTCCATTTAAATCAATTTCTCTTTCATTGATAATTTTTATTCTCATAATTGCCTCTTTTTCAATGTCTTTTGCAGGAACTGGCTGGAGCACATGGATGGCAGATATTGTCCCTGAAGAAAAAAGAGGTGGATATTTTGCATTTCGGAATTCATTATCCAATGTTGCTGGAATAATTGCAGTATTACTTGCTGGATATATTCTTAAAAACAGTAGTGATAAAAATGCTTTCGTAAATGTATATTTAATTGCATTGTTAGCCGTAATTCTTGGAACTATTACACTTTTCTTCCAGTATGAACCAAAAAAGAATGAAATATACAATGAACCTTTTTTTGTTAGTTATAAAAATATATTCAAAGACACAAATTTTTTAAAATTTGTGGGGATGGTTTCTTTCTTTAATTTTGCCTTGCTTCTTTCAAATCCATTTTTCAATGTATATTATCTTGATTATCTTAAAATCTCGCCTTCTTTCCTATCATACTTCACAGCAGCAGGAATTATTTTTGGAATATTTGGCTACCTGTTTTTTGGCAAACTTTCTGAAATTGGAGGAAATAAGTTTATTATAAAAATTTGTTTGTTTTCTTTAATTTTCCCCCCAATAATAGTTAATTTTTTACATAGAGAGAATATAATTTTACTTGGTTTAATAATATTTATACAGAATTTCTTTTCAGCTGGCTGGGTTTTAGGCACATTCAACACATCACTATCCATTTCCCCACTTAAGAATAGATCTCTTTATATTGCTGTATTTAACTCTATTAACTCATTTTTTGCAATAATCGCTCCAGTTATTGGAGGATTTTTGACTGACTTATATGGTAAACCTCTATTTTTCATTTTTGGAAAAGAGTTTTATTCCACAATTTTTGTATTTTTTACCACTTCAGTTTTAATACTTATAGGTTTACTTCTTTTTCCAGATTATATCGAATCAGAAAAATCGATTGGAGAATTTTCTATTCGTGATGTTATATTAAGACCAGACTTCGCAACTGTAATATATAGAATCTTTGTATCAAGTTTCATTCCAAGAATACCTTCAAGAGTCAAACTCGCTGAAAACATTGGAGAAACAAAATCCTCAATCGGAGTTGTCCCACTAAGTAAACTTCTCTACGATATGGATCATGAGGTAAGAATTGCAGCAATAAGAAATTTAGGAAAAATATCAACATTTCAAGCTGCTTCAGTCCTTATGAAATATTATAAAAATGCCTCATATTTAGAAAAAAAGGAGATTCTTTCTGCCTTTGCAAATTACAACTTTGATGAGTGTAGAAATTTTCTTTTAAAAATTGCCGAAAACACACCCCACAAAACCTTGAAAATGGAATCCTTACACTCTCTTGCTTTTATGATAAATATAGATGTAAAAAAAATGGCTCTCGAAAAAATAAAAATTGAAGAGGATATAAATTTATTCCTTGTATATCTTGAAATTCTAGCAAGAGGAAAGGTTCTTGAATCAATACCTGTAATCCTTAAAAGATATTCAAAGATAAAAGATGAAAATGTTAAAAATGAAATTTTATTTTATCTCTCTATCTTGTTCGATGTTAAAAAAATGTTTTATAATTTCGCCAGTATAGAAGATGAAGATGAAAAAGAAAAATTACTCATCTACAACATTAAAAAAGCATTTAAACTCATAAATAAAAGTTTAACTAACATTCAGGATAAAAGAATAATAAATGACATTAAAAATTCAATAATCCAGTTAATTATTGATAAAAAAACTATAACACTTAAAAATATTCAAAAAAATTTCTTTATAATTTTTTCACAGATTTCTATAAACTTAAACCCGTTCGTTAAAGGTTTTCTAGAATATTTCTTCAAAAAGGAAAAATTAAATATTCTCGAACTTGAATTGGTTTTTCTTGAAATTATTGAATATATTTATTTGATACGAAAAATTAAATAGGAACTATTTTTGCAAAAACCATTGATTTATTGTAAAATATTTGTTAGAATTATTTATAGTCTTTATTATAGGGGTTGATATGAAATATGTAGGCACACTCAAGGTTGAACCTTCTCTGCCTGAAAACATTTCAAGAATCAAAGAACTTGCTTATAATCTATGGTGGGTATGGAATTACGATGCACAACAGCTCTTTATTAAGATTGATCCAGATTTATGGGAAAAGGTCTATCATAACCCTGTCAAATTCCTTTTAGAAATAGACCAGAAATCCCTTCTGAAAGTTTCTGAAGACAAAAATTATCTTGAACTTTATGAAAAGGTTTTTAAAGAATTCGATAATTACATGAAAAGTGAAAATACTTGGTTTAACAAAAATTTTCCAGAATATAAAAATAAACTTATAGCCTATTTTTCTGCCGAATATGGTTTTCATGAGTCTCTACCGATTTATTCTGGAGGACTTGGTGTACTTGCAGGTGATCACTTGAAAAGTGCAAGCGATATAGGTTTGCCACTTATTGGTGTGGGCTTACTTTACAAGCAGGGTTATTTCACTCAAAGAATAAATCCAGAAGGCTGGCAAGAAGCGATATATTACAATCTCGACTTCAATCAACTACCTCTTCAAAAAGTTATAAAAGATGGTAAGCAAGCTCAAATTTCTGTTGATTTACCTGGTCGAAAGGTTTTTGCAAACATCTGGAAGGTAAACATAGGAAGAGTAAGCTTAATCCTTCTTGACACAAACATTCCAGAAAACAGACAGGAAGATAGATGGTTTACTTCACAACTCTATGGTGGCGATCAGGAAATGAGAATAACACAAGAAATATTCTTAGGTATGGGTGGGGTTAAAGCTTTAAGAGAACTTGGCTACAAACCAGATGTATGGCATATGAATGAAGGTCACTCTGTTTTCTTAGGACTTGAAAGAATAAGAGAGCTTGTTTTAAACAACAACCTTAGTTTCTATGAAGCTCTTAACTATATCCGATCAAGCACTATTTTTACTACACACACCCCTGTTCCAGCAGGAAACGACGCATTTCCTCTTCAACTTCAGGCAAAATACTTCAAACAATACTGGGAAAGTGTTAAAATCACAGAGAATGAGTTTATGGAACTTGGAAAAGAAATAGACCCTCATGGTTATCAAATTTTCAGTCTTACGGTCTTAGCTTTAAAACTTGCTGGAAGAGCCAATGGAGTAAGTGAACTTCACGGACATGTATCAAGAAAACTCTGGCAAAAGGTATGGGAGCAAGTACCTGCCGAACAAAATCCTATAACACACATTACCAATGGAGTTCACACAGAAAGCTGGCTCGCCCCTGAAATGTCAGAACTCTTCGACAAATATCTCGGAAAGAACTGGAAGGATAATCTTAACAACAAAGAATTTTTTAATAAAATTGATTCAATTCCTGATGAAGAATTATGGGAAGTTCATAAAAAATTAAAAACAAAAATGGTAGATTTTGTAAGAAAGAGAGCAAAAGAAGAATGGATAAGACATGGTGTCTCGTATGTAGAGATAGAAGATGAACTCGGTGAATTATTGAGCCCTGAAACTCTTACAATTGGTTTTGCAAGGCGATTTGCAACTTACAAGAGAGCGATTCTTATCTTCAAAGATATAGAAAGAATTAAAAAAATCCTTAACAATCCAGATATGCCTCTTCAGATTGTATTTGCAGGTAAAGCACATCCTAAGGACACACCAGGACAACAATTTATAAAACATATTTTTGATCTTGCAAAACAAACTGGTTTCAAGGGTAAAATTTTCTTTGTTGAAGATTATGATCTCAATGTTGCTCGACACCTTGTTCAGGGTGTAGATATATGGCTCAATACTCCAAGAAGACCACTTGAAGCAAGTGGAACAAGCGGACAAAAAGGTCCTGTAAATGGTATAATAAACTTCAGTGTGCTTGATGGATGGTGGAGAGAGGCTTTTGCTATGAATCCTGAATGTGGCTGGTCAATAGGAAGAGACATTGATTATCCTGACACAGAACTTCAAGATAAAGAGGATTCTCTTGATATTTACAGCAAACTTGAAAAAGAAATAATACCTCTTTACTACGAAAGAAATGAGAAAAATATCCCAACAAAATGGGTAAGAAAAATGAAAGAATCGATAAAAACAGTGCTACCAAATTTCAGCACAGACAGAATGGTAAAAGAATATACTGAAAAACTCTATATTCCTTCAATCAAACAGGAAGAAGAATTCAAAAAAGAAGATTTTAAGGTAGCAAAAGAATTAACTGTCTGGAAAAATTATATTTCAAGTTTATGGAACAATATTTCTATAGAAGTTGACTCAGTAAAACCAACAGGAGATTCTATTGAAACTACCATAGCAAATGGCATTGAAATATCAGCAATAGTTAAACTTGGTGGTATAAAGAGTGAAGATGTAAATGTAGAAGTTTACTATAGAAAGATAGACGATAAAGGAAACGTCATAGAAGACAACCTTGTATCAATTATGGACAAAAGAGAAGAACTCGGTAATGGAAGGGTTAAATTCTCAACCATTCTCAAACCAGAAAATGGTGGAAGGTATGAGTTTACATTAAGAGTTGTTCCTTATAATAAAAATTTGTCCCATCCTTACGAAATGGGACTTGTTTATTGGTTAAATTAATTTTTATGGAGGTCAAGAAATGGAAAGCGTTATTGAAAAATTAGAAAAGGCTTATAATTTATTAAAAGAACAGGAATTTGAAGAAAGTCAAAAATTATTCTCAGAAGTTATTTCAAATCTTGAAAAAGATAAAGTTGATGATAAAGAATTGATCATAAAAGCCAAACTTGGATATGCTGATTCTTTACGTGAACAATTATATTTTGAGGAAGCAATACCTGTATATGAAGAAATTTTAAATATTGACAATAAAATTAAAGCAGCTCTTGCAGGTCTTGCAGATAGTTATAGAGGACTTAAAGACTGGGACAAGGCTTTATCCTACTGGTTTAAACTTCTTGAAATAGAACCAAACGACTACCTTGTTATTACAAGAATTGCAGATGCATATAGAAAGAAAAACGATTACGAAAATGCTGAAAAATACTATTTGATGGCTTTAAACATAAATCCAAAGAATAAATTTGCACTGATGGGTATAGGAGATCTTTATTACAAGCATAAAAAATACAATCGTGCCCTTGAATACTGGAAAACACTACTTGAGATTAATCCAAAATTCATTAATATTCTTACAATGGTTGGAAATATCTATAGAAACTGGAAACAATTCGATAAAGCAATTGATTACTATCAAAAAGCCTTAGAAATAGATAGAAATAATTTTTATGCTTTATATGGAATTGCTGACGCCTTAAGAGGAAAGAGAAGATACAGAGATGCATTAAAATACTGGAAAAAGCTCTACAATAATGATCCAAGAAATGATAGAATAGCAACAAGACTTGCTGATTGCTATACAAGATTATCAAAATATGATGAAGCTGAAAATATTTATAATGAAATTATGAAAGAAAATCCTTCAAGATATGCTGTAATAGGACTTATAAGAATATATATGGAGAAAAAAGACTGGAAAAAAGGTATCAGTCTCTGTGAGGAATACTTAAACAAATTCCCCAATGATCCAAGGATAGTAATACTTCTTGCAAAGATATATGAAAATGCAGGACAAAAAGACAAAACCTTTGAAGTCTATGAAAAATATGCGGCTATTTTCAATGACAGACAGGATTTTACTTCACAACTTGCAAATTCAACAATAGAAAATATAGAAAGTGAGATTGAAGAATTCCATGATAACTCATATTAAAATTATAATTTTTCTTATTTTTCTTTCTATATCAGGTTTGTGGGCAATAAATTTTCCTGAAAATGACTTTTTCCCAGTTGGAAGTGATGTAAAATACACTTTGATTTCTGAGAAAAGTAATATTATAGAACTTTCTCAAAAACTTATTCTTCCTGAAAACTGGGAAGATTACGGTGTATGGGTTATATGGAATTTAAAATTTAATAATTCAAATGAAATAAATCTTGTTTTCTGGGCTAATTATGAGAAAGAGGTATATCTTTCTTCTATAAAAGATAATTTTTATGAAAGAATGTTGCCTGAAAATGTTCTTATCTTTGCTAAAAATATCACTCTCAACAGAGACATTAAAATTGGCAATAACATTTACTTCACCTATCTTAAAGAATATAATGAGTTAACTCTTCCTTCTACAAAATTAAAACTATCTTCTGTAGTAAAAACACAGTTAAAACTCAATAAACTTGAATATTATCTCTATTTTATAAAAAAAAGAGGAATCGCTCTTATAGAAACTAAGGATGAAGTTTTCGTTGAAACAAAACTTATAAAATAATAATCACTTATCTTTTCCTTCAAGATGTCTTTCTATCTTTTCAAGTAGTTTTCTATCGTCATCTGTAATAAGTGTCTTGATCCTATCTGTGCCAAAAAATCTCCAAAATCTATAGAGATAAATTTGATTAATAACTGTTCTTCTTGCTGTCTCAACAATAACATTATTTTTACTATACACACCTTTTGCTGTTCTTTCATCACTAAAATTAACTATCATTGTTTCTTTTCTGTCTATCGTTATAACAAGAGAATTTTCAAGAAATTCCTCTGCCTTAAAATACTTTTCAACCTGATAACTATAGAGAGTTATACCCTTGGTATCAAGAGAATAGTAAGAAAAAATATTTATGTTGACATTATTTTTAAGTTTTCTTTCAAGATCGTCTATGATTTCATCAAGGAGTTGTTGTTCACTTATCCAGACATAAATTTCTTCTTCAGCTCTTTCTATCATTGAAAATATTGAATTAAGAATATTTTTTCTACCAATTATATTCCAGAAGAAATCTGTATTATCAACTACTACAGATTCTTTTAAGATTTTTGAAATATTCTTTTTTGATTCATTAAACTCACTTTCTATATTTTTAAGGAATTCATCAATTTCTACTGGAATATATGTATCTGGATTTGACTTAATAATTCTTGCTCCACCCTTTTCAACAAGTCTATTGAGCATCTCATAGACTACAGGACGCAATATTCCACTCGTTTTGCTGAGCTGATATCCAGTAATAGGATGTTGTTCTAAAAGAGCAAGGTATACTTTAGCTTCATTTGGAGATAAACCAAGTTTTTCAAAACTTTCGATCAAATCGGGTCTATCTGATAATGCCATAACACCCCTTTAATTTTTTAATTGATAAATTCCGCTTCCTTTTCCCATCATATTCATAGTTTCATTCTCTATATCAACATTAATTTTATAGCTCTGAAACCTTGAATTATTCTCTTCAAGAACAGGATTTCCTGTAAGTGCAACCTTTTTTCTCTTTATAAAATATTCTCCCCACATAGCTTTTGCTGTCCTTTTACCCTGTATTATTACAACATCACCAAGAAGATTTGCTTTTTCCTCTTTATCAAATTTTTCCATCACAATTGAAGAAGCTTTTGCATTTTTTTCTTTGAAATCTATAAATGGTCTTGTCTCATTTGAATATCCACCTGTTATTCTGGTATAGCCCTCTTCTTTAAAGTAATCAAGTCTGTTACCATAAATTGCATATCCTTCTTTCTCATCTACTATTTTTACATTTCCCGTTGCTGTATAGCTTTCCTGATTTTTCTTTTTTGTATCAAGATAAAGCCTGTCTGCATAAAGTTTGCTACTTTTTTCAATTACTTCCACATTATTTTTAACAACAAAGGTATTTCTTGATTGGTTTATCTCTGCTATATCACTTTTCACAATTATGTTTGTGTTTGAGATTTTAACATTTCCTATGAGTAATATTGTATCTTTCTCGGGATAAATTTTTATTTTATTTCCAGTAGCGATAGTTCCATCTTTTTTTAATATTATTTTAGGATTTTTTGATAGTGTTATTTCTTTTGTATTTTCATCATAGACACCCTCTTCAGCTCTCATTATAATATTTTCTTTCCTGTCTTCGTAGTAAACATTCCCATAAGCAAAACCTTTTTTTATTGAATCATCATAGATCATCATTTCAGCTCTTAAGAAACTATTATCATAATTAATCGATGGCTGAATTTTATTTGAATTTTCGAGAATCAATTTTTTTATTTCCCATTTATATACGCTTCTGCCCGCTGTTATTTCAACAGGCTTTGTAGGAGAAGTTCTAAAACTACCAGCAAAAGATATGTTTATGAAAAATAATATAAAGAAAATTTTCTTCATCTTTCTTTAACCTCAGAACGAACATTATCAAGAGTTATTTCTTTAAGCTCTGTATCAGCATTAAGGTTATATCCCTTCACATAAGAATTGTTTCTCCAGAGAGTGACGATTTGATTTGATTCTGAAAAGAATCTCTTTTTTTGGTTGTCCCAGTAGATTTTATTTGCTTCAAGAAGTGCCTTGTTTTCTGAATATATTTTTACATTTCCTTCGGCAAAAACATTCATTGTAGAAATATTTATAAAACCCTTGTTTGCAGACAGAAATGACTTTATATTTCCATCGGGATGGTAAAATTTAATACTGAAATTTTCAAGCAAAATTTCATTTCTATTGTTATAGCTTTTTGCAATATTTGCAAACAATTCCCACTCTTTTATACCTCTTTTATCAGATGAAATATACTTAAAATCACTTAAAACCTGATCTGGATAGTCTCTTGTCCTTAAAGAACCACTTTTGAAATTTACACCACAGGAGAAGATTATTAGTAATAAAAAGTATAAAATTTTTCTCAAAATTTTCTCCTTAAATAGTAGTAATTTTTTTACTCTTATTGTATTATATTTATGAAATAATTGCAAATAAATTTGTTTATGAATGAAATTTTAATAAAGAAAATCCTCACAATTTCGGAAAACAACGATGTAAATTCGGCAATCGAACTTCAAAAAGATATGCTTGATTACATACAATTTAAAGGAAAACTCAAGGCTTTAAAAACAATTGCTGGAGTTGATATTTCTTATAGTATGAATACTGGCTTTTGTGCAATAGTCGTAATAGGATTTGATGACTATGAAATAAAACAGGTTGTTTGTGAAAAAAAAGAGATTGCTTTTCCATACATACCGGGTTTATTATTTTTCAGGGAATTTCCAGTTTTTTATGACGCATTTAAAAAATTGACTAAAATTCCAGACATAATAATGTTTGATGGACATGGCTTATCACACCCCAGAATGATGGGCATCGCTACAATGTCTGGCATTGTTCTTGACATACCAACAATAGGCTGTGCAAAAAGTCCACTCTATGGAGATTATAAAGAACCAGATAATAAAAAATTTTCTTTCTCTATCCTTACAAACAAGGGAAGAAAAGTTGGCTATGTCCTTCGTTCAAAAGAAAAATGTAAACCAATTTACATCTCAAGTGGATATAAAATTTCGCCTGAATCTGCCCTTGAAATTACAAAAGAATTGATAACAAAATATAGATTACCATTACCCACCTATTATGCCCACAAATATGCAACCAACTTCAGAAATGAATGAATGATTTGTATTTTATGTTCGTAAGATCAAACTCTTTATCTTTATAGAATATTTTATAATCTTTATCAAGAATTTTTCCAATCATAGTTATATCTTTATCTTTTATAATATCTGGAGAAGTAAATATTATCTCATAGTCTTCACCACCAGAAATAGCTTTTAATATATAGTCCATTTCTCTATCTTTCAAACTATCACCAATCTTATCTTTTGATAAGGGAACTTTATCCAAAAATAGCTCAAAACCACATTTACTTTCTTCTGCAATATGAATAAGATCACCAAGCATACCATCACTTACATCAATCGCCGAGTTAACTACATATTTATTAACAATTTTACTCATCAAGTTAACTTTTGGCTCTGGATCAAGATGCCTCTTGACAAAATAATTTTCATCTTTAAAAGAAAGTTCTTTCTCACCAAGTAAAATAGAAAGTCCAAAAAAACTATCCCCTATGCTACCAGTTACATATATGTAATCATGAGGTTTAGCACCACTCCTTAAAATTGGATTTTTCATCGTTTTACCGATGAGAGTAATTGAAACAAAAAAATTGTCCGAAGCAACGCAATCCCCTCCAATAAGACGAATTTTGTATAAATCTGACATTTCTTTAAGACCAAGAAGAAATTTTTCAATAAAAACATCTTCCATATAAGCTGGAATGCCGAGCGTCAGTAAAAAATATAGTGGCTCTCCCCCCATTGCGGCAATATCGCTTATGTTTACAGCCAGAGATTTTCTACCAAGTAAAAAAAAGTCTGTCTTCTCAAATATGAAATGTTTGTTTTCAACTAAGGCATCGGTAGTAAAAAGCAAATTTTTGTTTGCTCCTGCAAGAAAAGCACAGTCATCGCCTATTCCAATAACATTTTTATCTTCAAACTTAAAATCTTCTTTTATCTTTTGTATAAGGGAAAATTCGCTATATTTTTTCATTCAGACTTTCCTATCAAGTAATCATGGAGTCTTCTGATATTTTCATTTTTACCAATAATAATCAATATATCATTTTCACTCAAAGGTTCATTTGGATCTGGAACTTCATTTATTTCATATTCATTCAAAGCCCTGAATTCTTCATCAAGTTTTTCAGTCAACCTTTTAACTGCAATCACGTTAATTTTAAAATTCTTTCTGAAGTCAAGCTCACTCAAAGTTTTTCCATCAATCTTTCCAGTAACTTTAAGTTCAACAATTGCATGACTTTTTGAAATTTCTTCATATGAAATAAGATAACCACCACTCCCAGCAAGTTTCTTTGCGACCTTTCTTGCTGTTTCTACTTCTGGCTGAATAACTTCCGTAACTCCAATCATCCTCAAAATTTCTGTATGCTCAATTGTATTGGCTCTTGCATAAACCCTTGGAACTCTCAATTTTTTTAAAAGCAATGTGGTCAAAATACTTGCTATCATATCAGTTCCCATACACACAATAGCACAATCAACACTTTCTACCCCGATATTCCTTAATGCATCTTCATTCGTAGAATCTGCATAATAAATATTCAATAATTTGTCCTTAAGTCTATCAACATTCTCTTTGTTATTATCAATTGCAATCACCTCAACCCCTTCTTCAACTAAAGAAAGTGCAACATTCGTTCCAAAAGTCCCAAGCCCGATAACCAAAAATTGCTTATTCTTCTCAACTACCTCAAATGCCATAAAACCCTCTTTTAGCATTATATTATAAGTAATTATTTTTTTTTATCAAGAAAATTGTAATTAAAAAACTTAATTTTGTAATGACACCAAAACCTCAAACGCTTTTAAGTTTCCTTTATTTGCCTCTTTGATTAACTCTCTTTTTTCCATCAAATTTCCTTTTCTCATTCCTTACATTATATTATAGTAAAGGAGGAATAGAAAAGTTACAGAAAGAGAAAATATTTACTCCTTTCTTGACTTTTCTCAATTTTTTAATTATCATTTGTATATTAGTGCAAATAAACAACAATTTTAAAGTTGAAAGTTTGTAAAGTCATAAAGTTTTCTGTAAGGAAAATTTATTTTTAAAGCCTAACTTGGGTTATTTATTTTAATTAGGTTGTGGCTATCCAAAAAGTCAGTTTTAAGGGATTGTTTCGTCCTTAACGATCCCCGCAATGACACAAAGCCTGTAATTGCGAGTCTTGCGAAGCAATCTAAAAAAAATCATAAATTGACTTTTTGGACAGTCATCTATTAAAGGTAAATGGCGGGTTTTATGAAAGAATATATAAAAAAACTTAAAGTTCTTGGAGATGAAACAAGGGTAAGAATTTTAAGATTGCTTGCAAGTGTTGATTGGCTTTATGTGTGTGAGATAGTTGAAACTCTTGAACTACCATTTTACAGTATTTCAAGACATCTTAAAGAACTTGAAAATGCAAATCTTATTGAACAAAAAAGGGAAGGAAAATTTATAAGATATTTTTTGAACAAGAATGAATCTTTCAATAGTAAAATTATTGATTTGTTAACGTCAATTAAATCAAATAGTTTTGACGTTGACGATGAAAGATTAAAAAAAGTTGTTGCAAATAGAGATTCTTTAAATTGTAAGTTATCAAGTAAAGATAAAAAGGAGCGTGTATGAAGATTCAAATTTTGGGTGGAGGCTGTCCAAACTGCAAAAAGCTTGAAGCAAACGCAAGAGAAGCTATTGCAGCTTTAGGTATCAATGCTGAAATTGAAAAGATTACTGACATTGACCAGATTATGAGTTTTGGTGTTATGATGACACCAGCTTTAGCTATTGATGGCGTTGTTAAAAGCTCTGGAAAAGTTTTGTCAAAAGAGCAAATTATAGAACTGTTGAGGTAGTTTCTATATTCCGTGCCTGCAGCACGGAATATAGAAACTTTTCAAGGAGAAACTTTATGTCCACAAAAGAAATTTCACCAAACAGAAAATTAATCTATTTTACAATAATATTTCTTGTGATATATTTTCTACCAGTTGAAAGTGAAAGGGTTTTAAATGCTATTAAAGAAGCATTTTTTATGCTTTCTGATTATGCTCATAAGCATGTTTTGTTATGCTTGATTCCAGCTTTTTTTATTGCTGGGGCAATTACTGTGTTTGTTAATCAACAAGCTGTTATAAAATACTTAGGTCCAAAGGCAAACAAATTTTTAAGCTACTCTGTAGCTTCTGTTTCTGGAGCTATCCTTGCTGTCTGTTCCTGCACAATTTTGCCACTCTTTAAAGGTATTTACAAGAAAGGTGCTGGGCTTGGACCCGCCATTGCTTTTCTCTACTCAGGACCTGCAATAAATGTGCTTGCCATTGTGCTTTCTGCAAAAGTTCTGGGATTTAAACTTGGTATCGCAAGAACACTTGGAGCTATAATATTTGCCGTTGTTATTGGACTACTCATGCATCTTATTTATAGAAAGGAAGATGAAAAAAGACTTTCTGATGAAAGAATGTTTCAAGTTGTAAATGTAGAAATGCCAAGAAAACTCTGGCAGGATGTTATCTATATGGCTTTAATGATTGGTATACTTGTGTTTTTAAACTGGGCTCCTTCAAAGGGAAATATAGCTATATGGGACTTCATATATTCAGCAAAATGGATAATATCAGGTGTTCTCGGTATTGGTTTAATCATTATTCTTGCAATGTGGTTTAAGAAAGACGAACTGAAAAATTGGATTGTTGCAACAAGGGATTTTGCACTTCAGATTTTGCCACTACTTTTTGCTGGAATACTTATAGCTGGCTTTTTGCTTGGTAGGCCCGGCTATGAAGCATTAATTCCAAATGAATGGGTGGCAAAACTTGTTGGAGGTAATTCACTTCTGGCAAACTTTTTTGCCTCATTTTCTGGGGCATTAATGTATTTTGCCACATTGACAGAAATACCGATTCTGCAGGGGCTAATTGGTTCTGGAATGGGACAGGGACCTGCACTTGCCCTACTTTTAGCTGGCCCATCTTTATCACTTCCTTCTATTCTTGTGATAGCAGGTGAATTAGGCTGGAAAAAGACATTGACTTATGTTGGGCTTGTTGTTGTAATGTCAACACTTGCCGGATGGTTGTTTGGAATGTGGGTGTAAAGACAAGAGAATTTTAATTTCTTTAATAAGATAGGAGGTTTATAATGTGTTTCAAAAGTATTGGTTTTGTTGGCGGTGGAAGGATTGTCAGAATAATTTTAGAGGGGGTAAAAAATAGGAATTTTAACCTTGAAACGATTTCAGTTTATGATTGTAACAAAGAGGCTTTGAATTGTATTTCAGTTGCTTTTCCTAAAGTAGAGACAGTTGACACTCTTGAAAAACTTGGTGGGAGAGATTTAATTATTCTTGCTATCCATCCACCTGTTATGATGGATACGCTTGTGGCTATAAAACCATTGCTTACAGAAAAATCCACAATTCTTTCTCTTGTTCCAAAGATTACTATAGCAAAGATGAAAGAAAAACTTGGTGGTTTTGGTCGTATTGCAAGATGCAACCCAAACCTTACTTCGATAATTAACAAGGGTTTCAACCCAATATGCTTTTCCGAAGAGCTTAGTGAAAATGAAAGGAATGCAATACTTTCCTTACTCGACGGTCTTGGTAAAACTCCGGTGGTTAAAGAAGAAAGCCTTGAAGCATATGCGGTTATTTCTGCAATGTTACCTACTTATTTATGGTTTATGTGGGATGAAATCTGTAAACTCGGGGTTAACTTTGGGCTTGGGGAGAACGAAGTAAAAGATGTTTTGAAAGAAGTTGTTCCTGCAGCGATAGAGGTTTATCTAAAAGATGGAATGGACGCGTATAACCTTATTCCTGCAAGACCACTTAAGGATGACGAGGAAAGCATAAGAAATATTTTTGAGACAAAACTCAAAGGAGTTTATGAAAAACTTAAGAATTGACCATAATAATGCTGGTCTCTTTAAATAAATATTACTATGACGGCCGTCAATCTGAGTGCAGCGAAGAGTATGTGTTTATTAAAAAGTATGTAATGAAAATAAAGGAGACACAGATGAGATTTTTCGTAAACATTACCCTTGCATTGGGGCTTATATTATTATATTATCAGTCCTTGTATCCTGCACAAAAAAAGAAAAGCAGGTTTCACAGGAAAAAAATAGTTCTTCTGTATCCTCTGCAAATTACCTTGTGACATTTATAGAACTTGGCTCTGTTCGATGTATTCCCTGCAAAATGATGCAACCCATTATGGCTGAAATTGAAAAGGAATACGCTGGAAGGGTTAAGGTAGTATTTTACGATGTGTGGACTGAAGCACATGCTCCCTATGCAGAATTTTATAAAATCAGAGTTATTCCTACACAGATTTTTCTTGATAAGAATGGGAGAGAATATTACCGACATGAAGGTTATTTTCCAAAAGATGAACTTGTAAAAGTTCTAGAATTAAAGCTAAAGGAAACAAAATAATGAATGTTTTAATAAATCTTTTCGATAGCTTTACAAAGTTTTTTCACTCAAATCCACCTATAGCAATTCTCTCTGCATTTCTGTGGGGAGTTCTGAGTGTTGTATTGAGTCCATGCCACCTTTCAAGCATTCCCCTTGTGATAGGTTATATAAATGGTAGTGGAAAACTAAAAAGTAGAAGAGCATTCTTTCTTTCATTAATTTTCTCTCTTGGAATACTTATAACCATAGCAGTGATTGGCTTGATAACCGGGCTTTTAGGTAGAATGCTTGGAGATATAGGAAAGATAGGCAAAATAATTGTAGCTGTAATTCTTGTGCTTGTGGAAATCTGGCTTATGGACTTAATCCCTATTCCACAGTTCAAAGCAATAACTCCAGATATGAAAGGCAAAGGAACTATTGGTGCTTTTGTACTTGGCTTGATATTTGGACTTGCTTTAGGGCCATGCACATTTGGCTTTATGATGCCTTTACTCCTTGTTGTTTTTCAAGTTGCACAGAAAAGTCTTTTATATTCATTATCTTTGCTCCTTTCCTTTGCAATTGGACATATAGCTGTAATAGTACTCGCAGGAACTTTTGTTAACTGGGTTCAGAATTATTTGGACTGGACAAAGAAATCAAAAGGAACTATAATCATAAGAAGGATTTGTGGTATACTCATAATACTGACAGGAATATATTTGTTATTCTAATCTGCATTTAATTTTTGTAATTTTCTGTTAAACTTGCAGGCTGGTTGTTTGGAATGATGGCTTAAAAAGTTTTTGATAAAACTTACAAAGAAATGGAGTAAACCAATATATAAAATTTCTTTAAATTTTTATATTCAGCTTTTTATACCAAATAAAGTATATTTAAAATAAATAATTAACCAATTACCGACACTGGAATAGGTTTTCACAAAAGTTTTGAGAAAAGATTTGGTAAGAAAATTGAACCTATTCTTGCAATTAAAAAAGCATTACAGGGAAATTACACAACAAAAAGTGGAATTTCTGGTGGACTTGGATTAAAATTATTAGTGGAATTTATAGAGAAAAATAATGGCAAATTTCAAATTATAAGCTATAATGCATTTTTTGAAAAAAGTGTAAATAGTGAAATAGAAAGAAATTTTCAAGGAATTTTCCCGGGAACAATAGTAAATTTACAATTTAGGACTGATGTTCAATCAACATATATGCTGCCAAATGAAATGCCGATTGAAGAACTTTTTTAAAAGGGTAAGGTTATGGAAAATATTAAAATCTACGTTGCAAACATTACAGGAAATAATATCTGTGCAGAATCTGAAGATGGACAAAAAGTTTACGAAAACATAAAGAAAGTACTTGAAGAGAATAAGAAAATCTCTATTTCATTCAAAAATATAGAGATTATCACATCAGCCTTTTTAAACACAGCGATAGGTCAGCTTCTTAAAGATTTTTCCAGAGAAGAACTCAAAGAAAAAGTTTCTTTTGAAGACATTGATAATGGTGATAAGTCTCTATTAAAAAGAGTTATAGATACTGCTGAATTATACTACAAAAATCCAGAGAAAATTAAAGAAAGTTTAAAAGATGTTCTTGGAGAAGAAATTGAAAAATAGATATTCAATAAATGAAATTTCATTTCTTAGTAATAGGAAAATATTTTTTGACGCAAACGTACTAATTTATATTTTTTGGCCAACTACTCCAGACAACACTAAAGCTAAAAATTATTTAAATGTTTTTAGTAAACTTTTAAAGAATAACATTTCGATGTTTATTTATTTCATGGTCTTATCTGAAGTAATAAATAGAATTTTAAAAATAGAATATAATAACATTACTAATTATGAAAAGGAAAATTTTAAGCAATTTAGAAAATCAAAAGAGGGCAGAGAAATAATTTCTACTCTATATACTCAGATAAAAAACAAAATAATTCCTAATTTTAGTATAACAGGTAAAATCTTTACAAAAGAAAATCTAGAAAACTTTCTTGAAAATTTTTCTCTCGATTTCAATGATAATGCAATTGTTTCCATATGTAAAGACAACAATTTTATACTTTGCACAGATGATTTTGATTTTGCAAACGAAGATATAGATATACTTACTGCTAATCCTAAATTTTTCCAGAAAAGATAGTTTTTTTTATTTTCGACAAAACATAATTTTTATATCTAAAATTAAACTTATAGGAGCTTTTTATGATAAAACATATTGTTATGTGGAAATTGAAAGAAAGTGCCTTTGGGAATACAAAAGAAAAAAATGCCCTTCTCATTAAAGAAAAACTTGAAGCATTAAACGGAAAAATCCCCGGACTACTCAAACTCGAGGTAGGAATAGATTTTTCTCAAACCCCAGAGAGTTCTGATATTGTTCTTTATTCAGAGTTTGAATCGAGAGATGCCCTCAATAATTACCAATCTCATCCCGAACATAAGGCTATAATACCTTTTGTAGCAGAGGTTAGAGAAGAAAGAAGGGTTGTTGATTATGAGATTTAGTTGCCTGTTTAATCTAAATAAAACTTTTTGACATTTCATAACTTTTAAATTAAGATTATAGATATGAAGAAAAAAATAAATAAGAGATTATTTCAAATCAAAAATCATTTACTAAATATTTATGGAGAAAAAATTAGAGAAGTTATTCTTTATGGTTCTTATGCGAGAAAAAAGTATACAAAAAATTCTGACATTGATATACTTGTTTTGACTGACATATCTCTTAATCCTTCGGAAGTCAGAAAAAGCTTAAGTGACCTCTTGCTTGATATTTTAATTGAAGACGAAGAACTTGTCTCAGTAATTATTATTCCTGAAAATACATTCAAAAATTATAATTATCCTTTTGTAAAAAATGTTAAAAAAGATGGAATCAGAATATGAAAGAAATTTTGGATTATATAGAAAAAGCTGAAAGATTTTTAAACACAGCAAAAACTGCTTTTAGTCTTTCAGACTATGACTCCCGTGTTTCAAGAATTTATTATGCAATGTTTTTTATGGCTGAGGCGGTTCTTCTAACTAAAAATTTAACCTCATCTTCTCATAAAGGAGTTTTAAGTTTATTTGGAGCAAATTTTATAAAGACTGGCACATTCAACAGAGAAATCGGCAAAATTTTAACTGAAGCTTATGATAAAAGAATAGTTGGAGATTATGGAATAGGTTTTATAATAACCAGAGAAGAGGCTGAAGAAATGATTACAAAGGGAGAAATGTTTTTTGACACTCTCAAAGACTATCTTGAAAATTGGATTGAAACTACAAAAAAATGAAGAAAATAGCCTGAAATAAAAATATAGCTAAAATTGTAAAATATTCTTTTTTTTATTATACTATTTAACCAAAGAAATTGATAAATCAATGGAGTTCCACTATGGCATATTTTGATTTACCACTTGAACAACTTAAAACCTACCTTCCAGAAAGATATGAAGAGAAAGACTTTGACGAATTCTGGAAGAAAACAATTGAGGAGTCAGATGAGTTTTCATTAAATCCAGAAATCAAAAAGGTTGAGTGCTATCTTAAAACTGTCGAAGTCTTTGATATTACATTCAGTGGCTATAAAGGTCAGAGAATAAAAGGCTGGTATGTTTTACCGGTAAATAGAAGCGGCAAACTCCCCTGCATTGTGGAATTCATAGGCTATGGTGGTGGAAGAAACTTTCCTTTTGATCATCTTCTATGGGCAAGTGCTGGTTATGCTTACATTATAATGGACACAAGAGGACAGGGAAGTAACTGGAGCAAGGGAGACACCCCTGACTATTCTGACGATACAAACCCGCATTATCCCGGCTTTATGACAAAAGGCATATTGAACCCAGAGACATATTATTACAGGCGTGTGTTTGTCGATGCTTTAAGATGTGTTAAACTTGCAACTACATTGCCAGAAGTAGACAACTCTAAAATAGCCATCACAGGAGGAAGTCAGGGAGGTGGAATTGCCCTTGCAGTTGCTGGCTTATCGAATGATGTCTGGCTAATGATGACTGATGTCCCTTTCCTTTGTCATTACAGAAGAGCTGTTGAGATTGTTGACACAATGCCGTATGGAGAAATCACAAACTTTCTTAAAATCCACAGAGACAAATTTGACACTGTCTTTAAAACACTTTCTTACTTTGATGGAGTTAATTTTGCAGTAAGAGCAAAAGCAAAGGCTTTATTCTCAGTGGCTTTAATGGACACAACTTGTCCACCATCGACAGTTTTTGCTGCATACAACCACTATGCAGGAGAAAAGGAAATAAGAATATATCCATTTAACAACCATGAGGGTGGACAGTCATATCATACATTTGAAAAGCTGAAATTTTTGAATGAAAATTTATATAAAAATTAAAATTCATTCTTATTATATCCCGAAAACATTTTTCCGCCACCACGGAAAAACTTCATAAAGAATTCGTAATATTCAAGCCTCAATACCTGTATGCTTACAATAAATCCTTCAAATCCAATAACAAAAAGGTTTCCCAGGAATATTACAACAGCTTCTGTAACAGGATTTTTAAACATTGAAGCAATAATAAATACAGCCCCCATCAAAGCCTCATGGTTTAAGGCAAAAGCCCCAACACGCATAAAAGAAATTGTGTTCGTAAGAAAAGTAAGAACAGCTTCAACAACCTCAATAAGTATCATAATTGGATTAATTGGCATTTCCTCTTCAGAATCATGATGTTTAAAGAAAATTCTTTCAAGAAGTTTTTCAAATGCTATGACTACAAGGAAAAATACAGGAATATATATCATCCATTTCTGATAAATTTTAAGAAAATTGAAAATAAAAATTGCAAGTAAACTCCAGTAAAACCCTATTCCAGGAATTCCCATAGAACTGAATAGAAGTCTGCCATAATTTTTTTCTCTAACACAGTTTATAATGTTTATAATAATACCCAAAGACACCATCCAAACACCAAAACCTATGGCAAAGAGCAAGATTTCCATAATATGAGTCATTGGT
Source organism: Brevinematales bacterium (assembly GCA_037479045.1). Lineage (GTDB taxonomy): Bacteria > Spirochaetota > Brevinematia > Brevinematales > JAOACQ01 > JAOACQ01. Next base: position 67,737 of record JBBFLL010000006.1, read on the forward strand.
TTAAGCCATATAGTCTTAATCACATGTTCATAACCAAATACATTCCCATAAAGAATCCCAAAAAACGCAGAAGAAAGCCCTACATAGCATATAATTCTTGCAAATGAACGAATAAAACTCAGCCTTTTTACAAAAAGTCCAAGCAACCCAACAAAAAATAAAACAAGCCCCTGTCCAAGATCACCAAACATAACACCATACATTAAAACATAACTCAAAGCAACAATAGGAGTAGGATCAATTTCATTGTATTTCGGAACACCAAAATTAAGCACAAGCCCCTCAAAAGGCTTGAGAAATGAAGGGTTTGAAAGTTTTGTAGGTGGCGTCATTCCTTCTTTTTCTATAGCTTCTTTATCAGAAATACTTGTTATAGCACATCGTTTTTCCGTAACGTTCTCAATTACAGATTTCAATTTCTCAAGTTTTTTATCTGGCACCCAGCAGGAAATTAAAACAACATCTCTTGAAGATACCATTTCTTTTTCAAGTTTATACAATGCAAGATAATACTCTACACTTGCCTGAAGTAAATTAAAGGTTCCAACTGATTTCTCAAGTGTTTCTTTTATCTTATTTTCATACCATATTTCTTCATCCTGAAGTCCAATGACAGAAATACCGAGAGTTAAAAAACCAACCTTTTTCTGCTCCTGTTCAGGAAAACCATAATCCTTAAAATAGGCGTTTTTGAGAATGCTGTCTATTTTGTCAAAATATTTTCTTGGATAAATGAGCAAAATTACACTTTCTTTTTCAATTTCACCAAGAAACCTGAGTTCACAGGAAAAGTCCTTTAAAGCATTGACAAGTCCCTGCCTATTCAAAGACGGAATCGATCCAAAATATATGCCAAAAAATTTTAAATTTTCATAATCAGATAGATCAAGATCAACCTGTGATAAAAAAACATTCTTTTTAAGTCTCAATTCCTCTTCAATCTTCTTTCTTCTTACTTCTTCAAGTTTTGTGTTTAAATCGTTTATTTTTGTTTCTACAGCAACAAGAGTTGTCTCAATTTCATCTTCTTTTAAAATAGAAAGAAAATCTGGCTTACCTGTATCAAGTTCTTCCCAGAAAGACTTTACCAAAGAATAAAGATAATTAATTCTCTTTTCGTATTCTTTAAGACGTGATATTCTTTCATCAACTGGAGTTTTTTTAAAAAAGAATTCCTTTATAGTTGTTTCGTTAATATTTATTGTTTCAAATTCTCCAAATTTGAGAAGTTCTTTTTTAACAATATCTTTATCTTTGTTTAAAATAAAAATATCAACCTTTCGCATCTTTTCGGGAAAAAACATAACACCCTCTTAAAATTTTTATTCACAAAACAAGAAACTTCATAGTGTCTTCTATATTAATACCTTCTTTCTTGGCTTCAAGCAAGGCTATCCAGTTTTTCTCATTCAAATAATGAAGTAAAAAGAAAGATAGAAAGAACGAAATAGAAAAACCACCTTTTTTCATACCACTTTTTGCCCTTTTTCGCAATTCCTTGAAAAAATGATACTCAAGATAATCTTCATAATTTTCTTCTTTAGTCTTTGTTGAAATAATTTTCCATTCAACAAGAAGATTTATAAATTTTTCTTCACTCTCTGCTTCAAGTAACATTTCATACCTCGTAGTGGATAATACCCCCAATAATTCTGGCAAGAGAACCATACATTCATTCTTTCCAAGATTAAACAAAAATTTAGCCCTATAAAGGGATAAAATCCTCTTTGATTCAAGAAAATAAAAAAACAACTTCTCTATCCCACCCTTCTCAAAAATAGAAAGAGAGTCATAAAACCTTTTCAACATCGCTACCATATAATTATCAATTGCAATATCAAAAAAGAAAGTTGTTCTTGTTTCAAGAACTCTTGGAAAAGTATCCTTCGCAATAGAGTAATACTCTGTTCCACTCATAAAGTCAAGAAATTCATCTATGGAGTTAACATTTCTCAAAAAGTCTGCCTGAAATTTACTCCCAGGTTCAAGCTCAAAAAGCAAATGAAAAAAATCTTTCCTTCCCAGCAAGAGTATCTTAAGCATAAGTTTTATATTTTCAACTTCATAAAGCTTAAGCCATACCTTAAAAAATTTTTTTGAACTCCCATGAACAAATCTTTCAACACTTTTTATAAAAAGAAAACCTTCCTGTTTAATGGCTTTTTCAAGTGAAATAATATCATCTGATGAGAGTTTGACTTTCTTCAATCTCGACTTCACAAGGTCTTTAAGCTCACTTAAATCCATATTTAAAGCCACTTCAATCTCACTATCTTTAAGAAGTGAATTTCGCCACGCCATTATCTTGGGAAAAATAGCAATATATTTAAAATCAAACATCTAAAACCTCATTTTTCAAAAATCAACTTAATAATCTTTTCTTTAATTATATCTTTTTTTTCATTAAATAATCTCATTTTATCATCAAGTTCCTTTTGAAAAGAATTCATCCTTTCTTTCTTAAAATTCTCTATATCTTTATTAAGCTCTTCAAGCATCAATTTCTTTTCAACTTCAAATTTATTTTTAAAATCTTCTTCAAGCATCTTTATTTTATTTTGTGCATTTGAAATTATTTGATTTACTTCTTTATCAGATTTTTCAATTTCTTCCTGCAATTCAAGTTCAACCTTTTTGATAGTTTCAAGAACTTTCTTCATATTTCCTCTCCAATAACAAGAATATCTATATCAACAGTAAGTAATAATCTTCTCTCAATAGGTGCAAAAATATCCTTTAGCCCTTCCCCACCAAGTTTTTTTGGAATAAATAAGACTTTGTGAACCTCATCATCGCACTTTACATAGTGCAATATTTCATGATAAGGATCTCCTTTTAAAATCACATGCTTTGCTTCTATTCCTATGCTATTTGCCTCTTTCACCATTTTATTAAGATAATTTTCAACATCTTTTTTCATTGTCTCGTTATACTGCTCTACTTCTTCTTCTATAAATATATTATATCTTTTTAATTTATTGACAAGCTCAATATTTAAAACAGCAAGAAAAACAACCTCAAAATTATGATTCTTCGCAAATGACAGAGCCTTCTTATAGGCTTTTTTACCCTCTGGAGAACCTGTAATCGGGATATAAATCTTTCCCACCAAACACCTCCTACTTTTCCTTCACTCTTTTCATCTGGAAAAATGTCTCCCTCTCCCTTTCTTCAAGAGTATCCTGAATAAATTTAATTATTTCTTTAAATTCTGGAATAAAAATATTCTCAAGAGCATTAACTCTACGTTGGGTCTTTTTTATCTCATAGGCGAGTCTCCAGGCTCTTGCTTCAAGCTCAGCAACCTGTATAAGAATCTCAATAAACTCCTTTGATTTTTTTGAAAACCTATCATAAATCCTGAATCTTTCAAGAGAAGTTAAACTTTCAAAATTCATTTTTCTTTCTTCTTTCTTTTTTTGTTTTACTACAGGTATATTAACGCCCATTATACTCTTCTCTGTAATTGCAAGTCTATCGAATTTCTCATAATTATCCATCAAAATCTTTCTTAAGCCCAATTCTCCAAACTCAAGTTTAAGGAGTTTAAACTGATAATACATATCCTTTAACTTTTGATTTAAGATTTCTCTTTTGTTTTTAACATCTTCTGCTATCTCAAGTAGATGCATCACTAAAACTTCTCTTTTCTCCTCAAGCAAATCATGTCCTTCTATAGAAAACTGAAGCTGTTCTTTGTATTCAAGTAAATTTGTTTTTGTTGGTGCTATTTCTGCTAAGTTCATACTTCCTCTTTAGTTTCTATATAATATTTTTCAATTTCTTCTTCTTTTAAACCAGAAAGTTCTGTCTTTGGCAATATCGAAAGCATTTTCCAGCCAAGCCCAAGACTGTATTCAATTGATCTATCCTCTGTAAATCCCTGTCCTATAAAATTCCTCTCAAACTCATTTCCAAACTTTAAGTAAGCCTTATCAACTGGAGTCAACTCTTCTTCTCCAACAATTGAAGCAATAGAACGAACCTCTTTAACCCTCGCATAACTTGCATAAAGCTGCATAAATAGATGTGGATGATCATCTCTTGTATAACCTTTACCTATACTATCCTTCATAAGTCTCGACAAAGAAGGCAAAACATCTATTGGTGGATATATCCCTTTTCCATACAAATCTCTCGAAAGCACAATCTGCCCCTCTGTAATATAACCCGTAAGGTCTGGAACAGGATGTGTAATATCATCATTAGGCATTGTAAGAATTGGAACTTGCGTTATTGAACCAGTTCTGCCTTTAACTCTACCAGCTCTTTCATATATTGTTGCAAGATCACTATACATATAGCCTGGAAAACCTTTTCTTGCTGGAACTTCTCCTCTTGCATTTGCAATTTCTCTTAAAGCCTCACAATAACTTGTCATATCAGTAAGAATTACAAGAACATGCTTTCCTTTATCATAAGCAAGGTATTCTGCAACTGTTAATGCAACTCTTGGTGTAACAATTCTTTCAATAGGTGGATCATTTGCAAGGTTAAGAAACATTACAACATTTTTTAAAGCCCCTCTTTCCTCAAAATTATTTATAAAGAAAAAGGCATCATCATTCTTTATACCCATAGCCGCAAACACAACAGCAAAGTTTCCAGCTTCTTCGCCTGGCAATTTTGCCTGTGCAGCAATTTGAGCGGCAAGCTCATTATGTGGAAGACCAGCAGCCGAAAATATAGGAAGTTTTTGTCCCCTTACAAGAGTATTCATTAGATCAATAGCTGTAATACCTGTCTCTATATACTCTCTCGGATACTCTCTTACCACTGGATTTAAGGATTCTCCATTAACATTCCTGTAACTCTCTGGAATAATGTCAAATAGATTATCTATAGGCTTACCAGCTCCATTAAAGACTCTTCCCAGCATTTTTTCAGATAAGCCAATCTCAAGAGGTTTACCTGTAAACCTGACTCTTGAAGTTTTTGGATTGATTCCACTTGTTCCTTCAAAAAGCTGTAAAACGACAAAATCATCACTTGTTTCAAGAACTTTACCTCTTCTTTCGCTTCCATCTTCAAGTTTTATCTCAACCACCTCATCATAACCAACACCCTTGACACCTTCTATAATCAAAATAGGACCTTTTATAGAATTAATACCTATTCTTTCTTTTGAAATTTCAAACATATCTCCCCCTATTCCAGATATTCATTTTCAATGGATTTAAACTCTTCATCCATTTGTTTTTCAATTTCATCAATCTTCGTCAAATCTTCATTTGGAACAGAAATTTTAATCCTCAAGATTGAAGGAATTATCTTCATACTTCTTATTATTGCAATAGGAACTCCATTTTTTATTAAAGCTACAGCTTTATCAAAAAATTTCAGGATAAGCCTTAAAATCTTAAGCTGCTTTTCTGGAGAAGAGTATGTGTCTATCTCATCATAAGCACTCTGCTGTAAAAAACCTATCTTTATCATCTTAGCCACATCAAGGTAAAGCTGTTCAGAATCAGGCAAGGCATCAGGACCTATCAACTTGACTATCTTTTGAAGTTTATCCTCTTTTTGCAAAATCTCGAAACTTCTTATTCTCACCTCTCTATAGTCGGGGGCAATATTAGTACTCCACCAGTCATTTATATCGTCAACATACTGACTATAACTTCTCATCCAGTTTATAGATGGATAATGTCTGCTTGAAGCAAGAAATTTATCAAGCTCCCAGAAACATCTCACAAATCTCTTTGTATTCTGAGTTACAGGCTCCGAAAAATCTCCTCCCGGCGGAGAAACAGCACCAATTACAGTTATAGAACCATATTTTTTTGCCTTTGTTTCACAATAACCCGCTCTTTCATAAAAAGCAGCAAGTTTTGAACCAAGATAAGCCGGGAAACCTTCTTCCGCTGGCATTTCTTCAAGTCTTCCAGAAAGCTCTCTTAAAGCCTCCGCCCATCTCGAAGTTGAATCTGCCATCAAAGCGACATCATATCCCATATCTCTATAGTATTCTGCCAGCGTAATTCCAGTATAAATGGATGCCTCTCTTGCTGTAACAGGCATATTTGAGGTGTTTGCTATCAAAATTGTTCTCTCCATAAGTGGCTTACCCGTTCTTGGGTCTATAAGTTTTGGAAAATCCTCAAGCACCTCTGTAATTTCATTTCCTCTCTCTCCACAACCTATATAAACTATAACCTGAGCATCTGCCCATTTTGCAAGCTGATGCTGTGTAATGGTTTTACCAGTTCCAAATCCACCGGGTATTCCCGCTGTACCTCCCTTTGCAATTGGGAAAAACAAATCGACAACCCTCTGTCCTGTAAGGAGTGGTAAATTAGGCTTAAGCCTTTTATGAACAGGACGTGGGAATTTAACAGGCCATCTATGATACATCTTTACTTCAATTTCTCTATTCTCTTTATCCATAAGAATAAGGACGGTATCATCAAGTTTATAATCTCCTTCTGGATAAAGTTTTAAAACTCTACCACTCAAATCTGGAGAAAGTAATATTCTGTGTTTAACAAGACTTGTCTCATCAACCTCACCTATAATTTCTCCACCACTCAGATTTTCACCTTCTTTGACAAGAGGTGTAAAATGCCATTTCTTTTCTCTATCAAGAGCTGGAATATTTATACCTCTTCCGATATATATACCACTTCTCTTGCCAATCTCTTCAAGTGGTCTTTGAATACCATCAAAAACATTACCTATAAGTCCCGGCCCAAGTTCAACCGATAGAGGTAATCCACTTCCATAAACTTTATCCCCCGGTTTAACCCCGCTTGTGTCTTCATACACCTGAATTGTAGCTATATCATTCTCTATAGCCAGAACTTCCCCAACAAGATGAAGCTCAGAAACATAGACAAGCTCCATCATCTTAAGCATTTCTGTCAACTTTGCAGATACAATAGGTCCATTAATCTTAAAAATTCTTCCAGCAACTTTATCCATATAAAATCCTCTATTTATAAAGGTCTGATAATCCCAATGGGTGTCTGCTCTCGACTTTGCCCTAAAGGATTATCTCTAAGTATCATAAACATTTTATTTTTATCAATTTTTTTATCAGAAACACCAAGTATTTTCCCACCAAGATCATTCAAATCAACTATCAAAACATCAACTCCAATTTTTTGACTTATCTCTTTTGCAACACGATCAGGATATAGAGGTCCTAACACAACATATTCATTATAAGGAGGTATAGTATTTGGTGTTGGACCATCTATTGATGAGGCTCTATAACCAGCAATCCTGTAAAAATCGCCTTTTCTTTTAAACAATATCTTTGTAATTGCACTCACAAAAGCAGCAAATAAAATTCTCAAAACTCCACATTCTCTCAAAGCCATCTCCATAGTCTCGGGGATTCCAAGACCAATCCCATGTTTTGTTTTAGTAACATATTTTGAAAGAAATCTGGCAAGTGGACGTGGTTTAATAGATTTGACAGGATATGCCCTATTCTGACATATTGCGACAGCCTTTTCAGTGATAAAAAGAATATCGCCCTTTTGTAATAAAGGAGTTGCATATTTTTCAACTATTTCAAGAATATTCTCTCCATTTTTTATAACGTGGGTCTTAACTGGAATTCTTAAGTATTTTCGCCCCTCATATTCAATTTCTGGATTTTTTTCGCTCATATTATTTTCCTTAAAAAATTAATCTCCTATTTCACTTACAAGTATTTTTAATATCTCTGGTTTTAATTTTTGAAAAATTGAATCAAAAGAACCATCAATATAAGTATCTTCTGTCCTTACTATAATCCCTCCAAGAATGTTTGAATAATCAATCTTTCCAACTTCAAATTTTTTCTTTATTTCATCGGCCATGTCCTTGTCTTGAAAAGAAACAATCACATCAAAGTCTTTGTTTTTCAAATCTTTTTTAAGGCCCTTAAAAACAGAAGATATAAAATTAAAATATTTATTTTTATCTTTTCTGATATCATTAACTATAGCCAGAATAAGTTCGTTAATAAACGAATTGTAAAGATTTGATTTCTTCTCCTGCAAATCCTTAAAGATTTCCATTTCCGTTTTACCTGTAATCTTTTTCTTTATAGAAGATAATTCATTCTGAAACTCAAGCCTTTTCTCTTTATAAATCTTTTCAAGTTCATCTATCTTACTGAGAATCATCCTGTTCGCTTCTGCTTTTGCATTCTCCACATTTTGAGTTGCATTCAAAAGTGTTTCATTTCTTATCTCATCAAGCATTTCCCTTATTCCCATATAACCACCTCAGATCTTTACACCTATAGCTTCTCTGATATAATCAGAAAGATTAATTTTGGCACTTTCACCACCCTTAATAGAAGGAACATCTATCACTAAAGGTAAATCCTTTGAAAATCTCAAGGCATCAACGCTCGATTTAGCAAAATCAGCCACCTCTTCTGTGATAATGATTAACCCATATCCCTTCTGTTTCTTTACTTTTTTAAGCTCTTCCTGAAACTCAGCCTCACTTTCAACAACTCTTGTTTCAACACCCTGAAGCTCAAAAAATAAAGCCGTTTCAGAATCACCAAAAAAAATTGTTTTCATATTTCTATAGATATTTATTAAGAATCATAATTGCTATAATAAGTCCATAAATTGCTATACCTTCTGCAAGACCAACGAAAACCATCGCTGGACCAAATATTTTTGGATTTTCAGAAATAGCTCCTAAAGCTGCAGAACCAGTTACAGAAACAGCAATACCAGCTCCAAGTGAACCAACTCCAACAGCTATAGCAGCTGCAAGATATGCAAATGAAGTTGTCTTCTCTGTTTTTGCTACAATTTCAGTTTTATGTTCTGTCTCCTGTGAATATACTCTATTAACTGAAAATAGAAGAATTCCACTACTCGCAGCAAAAATTGCAATTACACTTGAAATAACACCAAACTTAAGCATCATTTTAAATGCCTTAAGTGTCTCGAAGAACTTTGGACCAAAAACACCGAGAAGTATAACTAAAATACAGAATAAGATTACTATAGATAGGCTTAAAATCAACATTTTATCCTCCATGCTTAGTTTTAATAGTTATTATAATACTTTTAAAAAAAATATGCAAAAAAAATAAATTAAAGCTATCTTTCAAGAAAATTTTTATATTCGAGAAGTTTTTTGTCCTGAGGGAAGTAATTTAATCCATTCTTGAGAAATGAATTAGCCTGCTTATAGTCTTTATTATTAATTAATTCACCAACCACAAATCTATAAAAATTAATTAAATTTGAACTTGCTCTTGAATTTTTTTTATCTATGTTATAAGCCATTATAAAATTTTTTTCTGCCTTTTCAAACTCTTTGTTTTTTATATTATCTTTACCCTTGAGAGCATAAGCATCAATAGTTATCGAATCTAATTCACTTGAAATCAAGTATTTTCTACTCCTGTTTCTTAATTCAATAACACCATCATAATCTTTTTTATTCAAATACTCAATAGCTATGGTTTGATAATACGAATTTAAATAATCTTTTGCAAGACTGTCATCTTTGAGCAAATTATAAACCTTTAAAAAATCATCTTCTTTATCATACTTTTTTTCTATCAAAAAATACATCACATTGTAGATAAGTTTATTTAAATCTTCAGAATTTTTTAACTCATTAATAGCCTCGAGGAGAATATTATACATCTTTTCAAAGCTATTTTTCTCCCTTTCAATCAAATAGAAATAATAATTCTCTTTTATAAGTAAAGGAAATTTATATTTTTCTTCCTTACTCTTAATTAACTCAAAAGCCTTTTTATCCTCTCCTTTTCCTATTAAATGCTTCACATAATTCATTGCAACATTGTGATAAAGATTTAAAAAACTACTTTCAGAAATTTTTATAGCCTCTTCACATACTTCGAGAGCTTTATCATAATCCTTCTTTTTATCAAGATAGAGAACATATTCAAAGTATATAGTAATTGTATTGGTCTTTACAAGAGTAAGATAAGGATATATCATATAAGCCTTTAAAATATTTTGAAATGCACTCTCATAATTTTTTCTACTCAACTCAAGTGCCGCAATATTAGCATAAAGAGAAGCAAGTATGCCATTTTTATCAAATATTTCTACAAGATTACTTTCTCTAGTATAATCAAAACCTGTCATTCTCTTAAATTCTCTTTGAGCACTTATATTTGTTCTTATATCAAAACCATAAGGTGAAGTATTCTCAATATCTATCTCTTTGCCATCGATTAATAAAAGTGTAAAAATGTGTGTAGGAAGTCCTATTGCCTTGAATTCATAACCGAAATCTTCAAGAAAAATAGAATAAAGAGCCGTAGCAGACATACAGTTAAAATATCCTCTATCTATTAACTCATCAAGGTAGTAATAATTTACACCATATTGTTTCAAAAAATTTTTATGCATCTCATCAAAGATAATCTTTGCATTTTTTAATCTATCAGAAGTAAATCTATTTGAAACAGTAAATTCAAAATTATCAATTTTTTGGATATAGTTTGAAATATTTTTTACCTTTGAAGCAATGAGAAGAGAAGTTTTCAAAGGATACTTATCGGGTGATTTTATAATACTATATTCGATATCATTCGTTGATAGATTTAAAAACTTTGACTCAAATCCAGAAGCATAAGAAAAAAGAAGGAAAAATAAAAAAATTTTTTTCAAATAACCTACCCTGCTTTCTTAAGCAAATACTTTACTTCTTTCCTGTTCTTATAAAACATAACTAAAAAGTTAAAGATAACAAGAACAAGATAGTATATTTCAAAATCTCTTACCCACATATAAACAAAGGAAACCACAAGCCCGCTTAAAGTAATTAAAGAATCAATCTCTGAAGTCACATTTTTCTTTAAACCTCTCCATAAAAGCTCAAGAGAGGCAAGTACTAATGCATACACAAGCGAAATCTCAAACAAAGTAAGAGCACTCCAGACTCCAAAACTCACAGCAACCCCTTTCCCCCCCTTAAAATTAAGAAAAGGAGAAAAAGCATGCCCGACTATAGGAGCTAAACCAACCAAAAATATTTCCCAACCATTTATAACGCCATAATATTTCAGTAAAACAAGTGGAAAAAAACCTTTAAAAAAATCAAGTAATGCTCCCACTACTCCAAAACCAAACCCGAGAGATTTACCGAGATTAAAGGCTCCGGGATTTAAATCACTACCAGCTTCCCTTATATCTTTATGAAAGATCCACCCTATCCAGTAAGAAAACATAAGAGAGCCAACAATAAATTCAACTACTGCTAATAAAAGTACTTTCATACTCCCATCCAGACAGTAATGTATAATTAAATTATAATAAAATTAAGTCAACAAATCAAAATTTTTCAAAAAAATTATTTACTGCTTTTTCTGAAGTTGTGTAAGAAAATCCATTACTTAAAAGTTTCCTTAAAAGTTTATTTCTATCAAGAGATTTTTTATTAACTTTTGAAAATTTTTGAATAAGCAAATTTGTTGCATTCTCTACTTCATCAACCTCAATATCAGATAAAACTCTCTCAATAATATCATCAGAGATGCCTTTTGCTCTCAATTCCATTTTTATCTTTATTATACTCGACTTTTTCAAGACAAGCCTTTCATTGACCCATAGCCTTGCAAATTCTTCGTCGTTAAGGAGAGAATTTTTTTCAAGAAATGAAATAACTTCTTCAATAATTTCAATATTAAAACCTTTTCTTTTGAGCTTATCATAGACTTCTTTTTTTGAACGTGGTCTATATCTTATAAAACTCACAGCAGATTTTATTGCGTCTTCTGTTAAGTTCACTTCCTCAACCTTCTATCATCAAATATAGAAGCAAGTAGTCCAACAGTTCTTTCAAAATCACTTTTTTCGTAAATTCCCTGCTTTAAAAAAGAATTAACAGCTTCTATTTTTGAAATTGCATAATCTATCTTTGGATTACTACCCTTAACATAAGCCCCAATATTAATCAAATCTTCTGCCTCTTTATAATTTGCAAGAACCTCTCTCAGTTTACCAGCGTTATCAAAATGATTTTTATCCACTATTTCTACCATAAGTCTGCTTATACTCTGAAGAACATCTATAGCAGGATAATGATTTTTATGAGCGAGCTGTCTTGAAAGCACAAGGTGTCCATCGAGTATTCCTCTCACTGTATCAGAAATTGGCTCACTCACATCATCTCCCTCTACAAGAACAGTATAAAATGCTGTGATAGTACCTTTATCACTTGTCCCAGTTCTCTCAAGAAGTTTGGGCAAAGTAGAAAAAACACTGGGTGGATAACCTTTTGTAGCTGGTGGTTCACCTATAGCAAGCCCTATCTCTCTCTGTGCCATTGCGAATCTTGTTACAGAATCCATAAGAAACATTACATCAAGACCCTGATCCCTGAAATACTCAGCAATAGCTGTTGCAACATAAGCTCCCCTTATCCTCAAAAGCGGAGGCTCATTTGATGTTACAACTACAACAACAGATCTTTTAAGTCCCTCTTCACCAAGATCCTTCTCAATAAAATCCCTTACTTCTCTACCTCTTTCTCCAATCAAAGCTATAACATTAACATCTGCATTTGTATTTCTTGCTATCATTCCAAGAAGGGTTGATTTTCCAACTCCAGAACCAGAAAATATACCCATTCTCTGACCTTTTCCAACTGTCGTAGTAGCATCAATAGCTTTAATTCCGGTAGTTATAGGTTCTTTAATTCTTTTTCTGTTATAAGCATCGGGAGGTTTACGATCTACGGGATAAAAATCTTTACATAGTAATGGACCTTTGTCATCAATAGGAGAACCATCTCCTGTAACAATTCTACCAAGTAGTTCTTTGCCTACAGGTATTTCCATTTTTCTACCAAGATTTATTATCTTCTGACCGGGTGCTATACCACTCACATCACCAAGTGGCATTATAAGAGTTTTTTTATTTTTAAATCCTACAACTTCACCTTTTATATAATTTGTCTCACTTCCATTCTTTGTTTCTATAAAACAAACATCTCCTACAGACGCAAAAGGACCTATTGATTCAATAGAAAGACCAACTATATCCGAAATCCTTCCTATAGTCTTTATCGGTACAGCTCTATCAAGGGATTTTTCATATTTTTCTAAAAAATTTTCACTTTCAAGATTAAGCATTATTCCCCTCTTTATTCATTTTTAATTTCTTCAGTATTTACACTAACCTCTTCAGTTTTTTCAACCTCTGAACTTTCAATATCTTTACCTTTTACTTTAACTGGAATATAAAACTTGATTTTATCCTCTATTTCTTCAAGCTGTGTTGAAATTCTTGCATCTATTTCACCTAAATCAGTCTCTATATATACTCCACCTCTATCGACAGTAGGATCCTCAAAAATCTTAATTTCTGGCATTCCTTCTATCAATTTGATAAACTCATCCTTAAATCTTGTGGTATATTCATAATCGAGTGGATTAACATGAATATATACTTTCATTGCTCCCCTGATTATAGAAAGAGCCTCTTTAACATTTTCAATAACAACATTTTCTTCTTCATGTGTAAGTTTTTTAACTATCTTTTTAACCATAGTCAAAACAAGATTGAGAATCTGCCTTTCGCTGTGAACAAGTATTCTCTCTCTCTCCTGAAGGGTTAAGTGAATTATTGATTTAAGTCTATCTATCATACTGAGTAGTTCTGCTCTGCCAGACTCAAATCCTTCATTCTTTCCAACTTCGTATCCTTCTCTATAAGCGTCTTCTTTTATCTTTTTTGCTTCTTCAAATGCACTATTTAAAATTCTTTGTTTTTCCTGTTCAGCCTCTTCAATTATCTTTTTAACTTCTTCTTTAGTTTGAAGAACTATACCATCTTTTTCCTCAAGGGATTTTTTTATTCTTTCAAATGCATTCTTTTCTGCTTGATTTACTATATTTTCAGCCTCTTTTTCAGCCTTTTGTATCAATTCATCTGCATCTGAACGAGCCATTTCAAGTTTTTCATTTAATTCTTTCTCAAGTCTTTTAATCTCTTCGTTTAATTCTCGTATTCTCTGAGTTGCTTCATCTATCTGCTGTTCCTTTGTTTTCTTAAACACACGTGGAGCACTCAAAACAAAGTGAGAATTATCAATGTAATAATCCCCATCTTTCAATATTTTTGCGTGAGGGTTAAATTGATTTGGCATATAAACCCCTTTTATACAATTATTTCATCCTCAGCATTTCTTGATAGAACTATTTCACCCTGCTCCTCAAGTTTCCTTATAATGTTAACAATCTTCTGCTGAGCTTCTTCTACATCTTTAAGCCTTATTGGTCCCATATATTCCATATCTTCTTTGAGCATCTGAGCCGCTCTCTTAGACATATTTCGGAAAACTTTGTCCTGAACTTCAGGATCAACAGCTTTTAATGCTTTTGCAAGATCATTTGTATCAACATGCCTTAATACTTTCTGGATTGATCTATCATCAAGTGTAATAATATCTTCAAATACGAACATCTTCTTCTTAATTTCTTCTGCAAGATCTGGATCATCTTCTTCAAGAGCTTCAATAATATTTCTTTCAGTTGATCTATCAGCATTGTTAAGTATTGCAACAACAGCATCAATACCACCAGCAGAAGTAAAATCTTCACTTGCAAGGGTAGAAAGTTTCCTTTCAAGAACTCTTTCAACTTCTCTCAAGATTTCTGGTGAAGTTCTATCCATTGTTGCTATTCTTTTTGCTACATCCGCCTGAATTTCATGAGGTAAAGCAGAAAGAATATGAGCCGCCTTTTGTGGATCAAGATAAGAAAGAATGAGGGCTATAGTCTGAGGATGCTCATTTTGAATAAAGTTTGTTAAATGTACCGGATCTGTCCTTCTAATAAAGTCAAATGGTTTTGTCTGAAGTGAAGAAGTAAGTCTATTTATTATATCTACTGCTTTTTGTGTTCCAAGAGCTCTTTCCAGAACTTCTCTTGCGTAGTCAACACCACCATTGATAATGAAGTCCTGAGCCATCATAAGCTCTTGAAACTCCATAAGAACCTGATCTCGCTCTTCAGGATCAACTCTATCTATTCTTGCTATTTCAAAAGTTAATTCTTCAACCTCATCTTCCTTAAGATGTTTAAATATATCTGCAGAAACCTCTGGTCCTATAGAAACAAGAAAAATAGCCGCCTTTTCCCTACCAGTAAGAGTCTTTTTCTTTTCTCTCTTACCGGGAACATTTTGTTGCTTGCCTTTAGTAGGCTTTTCCGTTGTCTCTGCCACAGCTTTTTGAGTTGCAGCAGCCTGTGCTTGTGCCATATTTTCCCCTCCTACTTAATTTTAACTCAAAATTTATTCTTCTGCAAGCCAAGTTCTAATTAATCTTGCAACATCATCAGGTCTTTCTCTTGCTATATTGACAGCATTTTCAAGAAGTTCAGCTCTTGCCTTTTCTTCAATTGAAAGTTCAACAGTTGCAGCCTCTTCTTCAGCAGCACGCAATGCAGCTTCTCTCATAGCCTGTTGCTGTCTTGCTATCTCTTCTTCTCTCAATCTTCTTCTCTTCTCGATTTCTCTTGCTATCCAGCGATAGAGAAGTGTTCCAATAAAGAGGAAGAATAAAACAATTATAGAAGCCACAAGAGTTCTTCTCAACTGTATTCTTTTTCTTATCTTTTCGTCTTCTTTTTCAAATTCAAGCGTGTGATCAAAAGGAATTGTTCTTACAACAACCTCATCACCTCTCTTTGCATCATAATTTATTGCAGCTTTAACCCAGTCTTCATAGTTTCTTAATTCATCTTCTGTAACTGGTTTGTATATTCTTACTATTCTACCTCCATTTGTGATGATCGGATCTCCACTATCATTTCTCTGTATTTCCCAGACTCCATCTATAGCGACAGCCACAGAAACCTTTTTTATCTCATAAGGTGCTTTTACAGCTTCAACTTTTTCTTTACTATTCTGGTAGTTGACAATATTCTCATCTTTTGTATAATGAGTAAATCTATCAATCTTATCTTTCAATCCCGGTGGAACATTGTTTTCAACACCAGCTGGTCCTTCTGGAATATAAGCTGGCCCTTTAAAATCTTCTTTTGTCTTCTTCTCACTGATAGGAGCATTAACAATAACCTCACTTTCATCATAAGGTGTAAGAGGATTGTCTTCTTTTACAACTATTGGGATAATCTTGTCCTGTTCAACTTTCTTTTTTGTCCAGTCAAACTCTATGTCAGCCGTAATAAGAAGTCTCTTTGGATCTATTGATTGCTTTAAGGCTTCTTTTATCTTTGCAATAAGAGCAGCCGTTTCTTTTGCTTTTATCTTCAAATGTTCTTTTGCTACTTTTATATTTTCACCAGCCTCATCAGGAGTAAGTAAATCTGATAAAACATTACCTTTGTTATCTACAACAACAATATTTTCCTCTTTGAGATTTGGAATTCCCATCGCAACCAGTTTAACTATACCTTTGATTTTTGACTTGTTTTCAGAAATATCACTATGTGGAGCTGGAACTATAACAACAGAAGCTGTTGTTTCACCCTGATATTCAGAGTATAGCCTCTCTTTTGGAAATGCAACTTCTATGTTAACATCTTCTATATCTTCAAGGGTTTTAAGATGCTTTATCATCTCTCCAATGATTGCACGTTGAAGATTTACATTTCTTTCAAAATCAGTGGTTGTGAATTTTTGTGTGTCAAATAGTTCCCAGCCTTTTACTGTAGAAGGAATTATTCCTTCCTGCCCAAGTCTCATTCTTATAGTTCTACTCTGGTTTTCATCTTTAAGCAGGATGTATTTATCATCCTTAGTATCAAATTTTACATTCCACTCATTAAGTTTTTTTGTTATCCTTGCATATTCTTCTGGAGTAAGCGGTGATTTATAAAGTAAAGAATACGTTGGTTTTGCTGAAAAATTTGCCATTACGATTAAAGCAACAACAAGCCCTGCAAGTATACCACCAAGAATCAATTTTTGAACTAAAGTCAATTTTTGAAATGCTTCTTTTAATTTGTTGAATAACTCTTTAAAATCCGGCATCCTTCCCCTCCCTGCCAAAGATTTTTAAATTTAATTATCTTTATCTCATAGTAACTATATCATTATATGCTCTTATAGCCTTCTCTATAACAGTCTTAAGCATGCTTACCGAAAGTCTTGCTTTCTCACTTGCTATCATAACTTCATGTATATTAACCTGATCTGGATAAAGCATCATCTTTTCTTCAAGCTCATCAGACTGATGTTGTAAAGAATTTGCCTCATTTACAGCATTAAAAAATACTCTCGCAAAAGATTTTTCTGGATCTTCTGTCTTCTTGGACAAATATCCTTCATCATTAAAATGAAGTTTACTTAACCTCTTTAATTCAATCTTATCTCCCAGAGCCATTTCTCTACTTATTATCTCCATAAAAACCTCTTTTGGTAGTAATTTTAAAACTACTATTTTTCATTGTATATATTATGACTTAATTTTAAATAATTGCAAGATTTTTTAAAAAAATTTTTTAAAAAATTTTTACTTTCCTATACTTAAAGCCTTTTCAAACATCTGTCTACCAGCCTGAATTACAGAAATATTGGCTTCATAGCTTCTATTTGCCGAAATCATATCCACCATTTCTTCTACTATATTAACATTTGGCATCATAACATATCCAGCCCATTTTCCAGATTTTATTGCATCTGGGTGGGTTGGATCGTAAACCATTCTTGGTGGTTTTTCATCCTTTTCTATCTTTAAAACTTTAACTCCCTGCCCCATCTGTTTTCTCAAATTATCAGGTAGCAAATGAGATTTAAAGGTCAAACTATCATCAACAGGTCTTAATATAACTCTTGACCTCTGAAATGGTCCACCTTCTGTTGTTCTTGTGGTTGTAGCATTTGCAATATTGTTTGCTATAACATCAAGTCTCAATCTCTGAGAAGTTAATCCGCTACCACTTATATTTAATGTTGAAAATAAACCCATATTAATCCTCCTATCTCATCGCTATGTCAAGAATTTTTATGTTTCTCGAATATCCTTCTATCAATGCATTATATTGCATTGAGTTTTTCATTGCATCAACCATTTCCTTATCAATATCAACATTGTTCTTATCATTTCTATAGTTTGAATCATACTCAACAACTATCTTTGGCTTAACAGTTTTATAATCAATAAACTGGTTAAAATCGATATGCTTGCTATCTGTCATAAGTGTGGGAAACTCTGGTTTTCTTTCGGATTCAATTGCTCTCTGAAGTTGAGATTCAAACGTAACTTCAGATCTCTTAAAAAAAGGTGTGTCGGCATTCGCAATATTGTCAGCTATAACTTCTCTTCTCAATGAAACAGCATCCAAAGCCCTTTCATAGAGATCCATTTTTTTAGCAAAGGCATTGTTAACTCCAAAAAGCATAGAAACCCTCCTGTTTAATTTATCGGAAGGTTATTTTAATCGATTAGCAAAATTAAATAATTTGTGTTTTCAAATTTACAGAAGTGAAAATTATGAATCTATCGTTTTTCAATAAATTTCACATAATAAAGGACACTCAATATAGTTTTAGCATCCATTATTTCACCATTTTTAATCATATTTAACACTTCATCAATAGAATAAAAGAAAACTTCAATAAATTCGTCCTCATCAAGATCCTGTTTGTTCAATTTGAGATTTTCTGCTTTAAAAACATAAATCTTCTCAGTGCTATAACCAACAGCAGGGAAATAAGAAAAAAGATATGTAAGTTTACCAGCTAAAAACCCTGTCTCCTCAAGCAACTCTCTTTTTGCCGCTTCAAGTGGATCTTCCTTTGGATCATCAAGTTTTCCAGCAGGAATTTCATAAAGAAACTGTTTTACAGAATATCTATATTGTTTCTCAAGAATAATTTTATTTTCATCATTGAAAGCTAAAATCGCTACAGCTTCTGGATAATTTACAACGTCTTTTTTTGTTTCTCTACCATCAGGAAGTAGCACTTTATCACTATATAATGAAAAAGCCTTGCCTTTATAAATTAACTCCGAAGAAAGAGTCTCCTCAGGAACATCATTTGATATCATCTTGTTTGATGTCATTTTCAAATCCTTCTTTTTTAAATTCCCTTATTTTTGTTGGATAAAGCCCATCAAAACAGGCTTTACAAAAGTCTTTTTTATTTATACCCGTATTTTCAAACATAGACTCAACACTTATATATCCCACACTATCTGCCCCAATGAATTCTGCAATTTCTTCAAAAGTATTAAGTTTGTTCGCCAAAAGTTCTTCTTTAGTAGAAAAATCAATACCATAAAAGCATGGATTTTTAACAGGTGGAGAAGCAACCCTGAAATGAATCTCTTTTGGGTTTAAAGACCTCACCATCTTGATTATCTTTTTTGATGTTGTCCCTCTTACTATAGAATCATCTATTAAAACTATACGTTTACCTTCTATAAGCTCTCTTACTGGAATAAACTTCATTTTCACACCAAAATCTCTTATCTTCTGACTTGGCTCTATAAATGTTCGCCCGATATAATGACTTCTGATAAGCCCCATCGCAAATGGAATTCCAGAAAATTTTGAATATCCTAAAGCTGCCACTATCCCAGAATCTGGCACAGGAATAACATAATCCGCCTCTACAGGAAACTCTTTGGCAAGGACTTCTCCAATCTTAAACCTGAAATCATAAACAAGTTTATCAAACACCACAGATGATGGTTTTGAAAAATAAATCAATTCAAAAACACATTGTTTCTTCTCTGTTTCTTTATCAATAATCTTGTATGAATTGATACCAGATTCAGAACAAACTATCATTTCATTTGGCTCTAAATCTTTTCTCTTTGTAGCTTCAACAATCGTAAAAGCACTGTCCTCAGAAGAAAAAACAAGCGACTCAGGTTCATCAAGTAATCCACTTCCTATATATCCCATAGATAAAGGCCTGAAACCGAACGGATCTCTTGCAGCAATAATATATTCTCTTGTTAAAACAAGCAAAGCATAGGCTCCCTCAAGTTGTGCGAATGCCCATTTGCAAGAATTCACAACATCGTCAAACGGAGCATCTGAAATAAGGTGTAATATAACCTCACTATCACTTGTAGAATGAAAAATTTTGCCTTTTTTAATCAAGGAATGTCTTATTTCCGAAGCATTTGTTATATTCCCATTGTGAGCTATTGCTATAGCCCCTTTTGATGTTACTGCACTTATCGGCTGTGCATTTATAAGTGTAGATGAGCCTGTTGTTGAATATCTGACATGCCCTATTGCATTTTTACCAAGAAGATAACCAATCTTTTCCTCATCAAAAAAATCAGTTACCTTACCAAGACCTACTTGTTTATACAAATACTTACCATCAGTGGAAACTATACCACAGGCTTCTTGCCCTCTGTGTTGGAGAAAATTAAGCCCCAGATAGACATACCTTGAAGCCTCTGGAATACCATATATCCCGAAAATTCCACATTCTTCCTTTAACATTTAAATATTCCTTAAAAAAAGAGAGAGACACAAAAATTATAACAAAAAATTAACAAAAAGTAAACCAAAATTTATGCATTTGAGAAATACTGCAAATTATTTAAAAATTCATCGTTTGAAACAGTCTTTTTCATTGCATTTGTTATCTTTGGAATAATCTCTTCATTTGCCATACCTGCAAAAACCTTTCTTAACATTCTTACCTTTTCAAGGTCATCAGGTGGTAGCAATAATTCTTCTCTTCTTGTTCCAGAAAGTTTAATATCTATTGCAGGGAATATTCTTATATTAGCAAGGTTTCTATCAAGATGAATTTCCATATTACCAGTTCCCTTAAATTCTTCGTAAATAACTTCATCCATCTTACTACCTGTATCAACGAGAGCAGTAGCTATGATCGTGAGACTACCGCCTTCTTCAACATTTCTTGCCGCACCAAAAAACTTCTTTGGCTTGTGCAAAGCATTTGCATCAATACCACCAGAAAGAACCCTTCCACTTGGTGGTTCTACCATATTATAAGCACGAGCAAGACGAGTTATAGAATCAAGAAGTATAACCACATCATATCCACTTTCTACAAGTCTCTTTGCCTTCTCAAGCACCATCTGTGCAACAAGAACATGTCTATTTGGCTGTTCATCAAATGTAGAACTTAATACTTCGGCTTTTACAGACCTCTGCATATCTGTAACTTCTTCTGGTCTTTCATCTACAAGGAATATCAACAACTTAACTTCTGGATGATTCCTTGTAATACTGTTTGCAATCTTTTTAAGTAAAACAGTCTTTCCAGCCTTTGGCGGAGAAACAATCAAACCTCTCTGCCCTTTACCTATTGGTGTAAAAAGATCCATTATTCTCATGGCTATTTCATCAGGATCTGTCTCAAGTTTTATTTTCTTATCTGGAAAAAGTGGTGTGAGGTTATCAAACAATGCCCTTCTTCTTGCTTCTTCTGGAGCTTTATCGTTAATCTTTTCTATCCTCAATAATGCAAAAAACTTTTCTTCTTCTGTCTTCTTTGGCGGCCTTATCTGACCTTCTACAGTATCACCTGTTCTCAATCTGAAAAGAGAAATCTGAGATGGAGAAACATAGATGTCATCAGAACTTGATAGATAATTATATCTATTTGACCTTAAAAAACCAAATCCACCTTCTATAACCTGTAATGTTCCACCACCATAGATTATTCCATCATTCTCAGAATGCTTCCTTAAAATCTGATAGATAAGCTCCTGAGTATGCATGGCTTCAAAATTTTCTATCTTCATATATTCGCCAAGCATCATAAGCTCAGTAATAGAAAGTTGTTTTAATTTGTTGATATAGAGTTTCCCATCATCTGTGAATACCTGTCTTTTTACTTCTTCAATATCCTCTGAAGGAATATAAGAATCAAATAGCCCATTACCATTTGAAGTGGCGGGTTTTTCTTCTGAATCGGCAACTTCAATGTCTTCTAAATTATTTTGCTCATTAAGCATTTCTTCATTATTAGTTTTCAATTTCAACTTTCTTGGCATAATTTAAAACCTCTTTCTTTTTATTTAAAACTACAGAATTGTTTTTGTAAAATAACAGAAACTCCACTATCGGATAACTCCAACTTTTTGTCCTAAGACATTAAAGAAGTGCATAAAGGTACAGATACTCCAGAACTTAGGATTGAAACTATTAATATTATATAGAGTTTTTTGAAAATGTCAATTATTTTTTATATTAAAATTTTCCAATTGTTGTTCCACCCAGTAGTGAAATAGTTTCTGAAATTTAAAAATCTTAAATTTGCCACTAAATAACTAATTGTTTCTAATAAAAATATTTTAATATGACAATCTAAAAAGGAATAATACATCAATAGTAAATTACTTTGGGTAAAGCAATCGGAAGATTTTGAGTGGCTTGCAAGAGTCATTGCGAGCGAAGCAATCTCAACACCGACACTGCCTTGGGCAGTGTCTTGCTCACGCGATACTACCTCTGCCGGGGAAGTAATCGCGGAGATTTTTCCTATATCCTGTAGCTACAATCGGTGAAAACTTGACATCCTGTCTTCGGTAGCTTAATCGTTCGGCAGAATTTTATCAGCCGTGCTAATAGAAAATTAAAATAAGCAAATCGCACGGTAACCACTGATAAAATTCTGCCTCACTCATAGAAAAACAACAATTTCACCTCATCGGCAATCATCCTGATTGCCTCAGTAAAGCAAAAGGATATAGGAAAAATCCCCGCTTACATAGTAGAAACCCGGCAGAGGATAAAAACAAACAAAAAAATTTAAAAATTAAACTTTCCTTTTTTGTAAAAGAAAAGCCTCATTTTTAAAGCCTTCGTCAAAGCACAACTTTGAACTTTAAACTTTAAACTTTGAACTTTGAACTTTGAACTTTGAACTTTGAACTTTGAACTTTCAACTCTCATAACACTCCATTTTCTTGAAATTTTTCATTAAATATGATAGTTTATTTAAACAGGGGTAAATTATGAAAAAAATATTGTTTATTCTGATTTTCCTTCTCTCAATCACTCTTTATGCAAAAGAAATAAAGCCTTTTGGTTCACCAAATGCTATAAAAGGCGGACAAATAACAATTCATAACCCAGAATTTCCAAAATCCTTCAATTATTATGTAAACAATGCTCTTGATGCTTCAATAGTTTTTGGGCTTATATATGAAAGCCTCATTGAAATTCATCCAGAAACGCTTGAATTTATGCCACTTCTTGCAAAAAGCTGGACTATTTCAGAGGACAAAAAGACTTTTATTTTTGAAATAGATGAAAGGGCTAAATGGGCTGATGGAAAGGATGTGACAGCCTATGACGTGCTTTTCACTTATGAAACTATAATGAATCCATCAAATATGACATCAGTCCAGAGAATTTTTCTATCAAGATTTGAAAAGCCAGTTGTATTGAACGAAAGAAAGATAAAATTTGTTGCAAAAAATGTCCATTACAACAATTTTATAACACTCGGTGGGCTTAATATTCTGCCAAAACATCTTTTTGAAGGCAAGAATTTCAATAGAGATTTTAACAATATGCTACCGCCGGGTAGTGGACCATATACCTTGGCTGAGGTTAAAGAAGGAAGATATTATGTTCTCAAGAGGAGACCAGACTACTGGGGATATGTGCTTCCTCATCATACTGGAATATTCAATTTTGATAAAATTAAATTCAAAATTATCAGAGATGATAACGTTGCCTTTGAGGCATTTAAAAAAGGAGATTTTGACATATTCACAAGTATAACAGCCAAACGCTGGGTAACAGAAACGAACTCAATACATTTCCAGAAAAACTGGATATTAAGGAAAAAAATCTACAACTATAAACCAAAAGGTTTCTCAGGCATAGCATTAAATATGAGAAAACCAATCTTTAAAGATAAGAGGGTAAGACAAGCTCTCTTTATGCTCCTCGATAGAGAAGATTTGATCAAACGACTTATGTATAATGAATATACTCCACTTAATTCCTACTGGGCAACCATAAACAAAAATCCCAAAAATATTTACACCTACAACCCAGAAAAAGCAAAAATGCTACTCAAAGAGGCTGGATACGACAGACTTGACAAAGACGGATACTTAATAAACAAAAAAGGCGAAAGACTTGAATTCAAAATAAACTATGTAACAGAAGCATTTGAAAAACATTTAACAAGCTATGCAGAAAGTTGCAAGAAAGCTGGCATAAAGGTCAATCTTGAAATTCTTTCGTGGGCAACTTTACTTAAGAAACTTGATAATTACGACTTTGATGCAATAACAATAGGCTGGTCAACAAGCCTTTTTGAAGACCCAGAACAGCTCTGGCATTCAAAACACATAAATGAAGCAGGAGGAAATAACCTTCCTGGTTATGCAAACAAAGAGGTTGACAGTCTTATTGATAGCTTACCGCCTATATTCGATGTTTCAAAAAGATATGAAATTATAAGAAAAATAGATAATATAATCTATCAAGATGTGCCATACATTCTTTTCTGGAGTGCTGACCACGAAAAGATATTCTATAAACCTATTTTTGGTATGCCAGAAACATATTTAACAAAGTATGGCAATGTTTATGACTTTCTGGTTTACTGGTGGATAGATCCAGAAAAAGAAAAAGCATACAAAGAAGCAGTAAAGAAAAAACTCTCTCTGCCTTCAGAAGAAGTTGAAATTTTCTATGATAAAATAAAAAAATGAGTGAAATTTAACTAAAACGGGTAGGTTCGATGTCTCGAACCTACCCGTTTTAATTTGATAAAGCAATCAAAAATTAATTTCACTCGCTATATAATATCTTCCATCGGTTGAAACTTGAAAACCAAGATTAAAAATATCTGCAAAACTTCTCTTGACCGAAGCCTCAAGAATAAATTTGTTATCTTTAAAATTATACAATTCCCTTAAAGCAAAAGTTATTTTACTATAGGTTATACCCTCTTCAAATCTCAAGATTAAATCATTATCAGTATAATAGGTAATATCAAAAATTCCAGACAATATAAAATCCAGAATCTTTAAATCCTTTCTCATACTCAATTGATGAACAAAGTATAAATTATCAGGTTCATAAACAACAGGATTGTTATGATAAAACAAAGAAACCCATCTTAAATAAAAATCTTCAATCATAAATTTTGCTATCACTCCAGATGGAATCATATGTCTATAATCACCCTGTGAATATGC
Source organism: Brevinematales bacterium (assembly GCA_037479045.1). Classification (GTDB taxonomy): domain Bacteria; phylum Spirochaetota; class Brevinematia; order Brevinematales; family JAOACQ01; genus JAOACQ01. The sequence goes on from JBBFLL010000006.1 coordinate 92,820, forward strand.
AACAAAAAAATTATTAAAGTCAAGCCCAAATCTTATGCCTGCATAAGAAGGAAACAAATTCTTATAAATATCGGGAGAATCAAATTCTGTTTCAGAATAAACCTTATAAGGAAGAAACAAAAGTAAACTATCCGTATTCTGTAAATAATTTGCCGCACCTCTCAAAGATAGAAAAACCTTATAAAACCAGAGATTTATACCATAATCATAAAGCTCAATATTGTTGAGTAAAGGTGGATAATTTGTCTCTGGAATATGTGTATCCCTGAATCCTTTAAGAGTAAGAAAAAATTGCACCTTTTCAGCTAATGGTGTGAGATTATATCTCAAAAAAGCATTTCTCAAATGAAAAGTATTGCTATGAAATCCATAAGAAAGTAATCCATAACTATGAATAGTATGGGTATTCGTTTCGTATTTATCTTCAAGAATCTTCTCAAGCGAAAACAATGTTGAAGAAAATAAAAAAAGCAAAAAAACTATTCTTTTCATCTTTACTCCATAAGCAAAAATTTATACTCAAGATTCACCACTAACTTCTGATCATATCTTATCATTATTGGTGTCCAGCTTACATCAGTATAGGGAAGGAATGTCCCATTAACAAAGCCTATATTTATTATACATTCTTTTCCAATTTTTATCGACTTTTCTACATTAAAACCAGCATAAAATGGAACTCTATAGAAAGGGTCGCCTTCTATAGAAATATACTTTTCACTCCTGTTAATAAAACTACTGGTGAAAAATAAAATTGGTTGAAATTTGAACTCAAAAAGATAAAAATTGCCTTCAAGATATAATGCCTGCCCAAAAACGTTTAATTCTGGACGACTATCCCTATCTGGTAAAAAATAAGAAGCAAGATAAAGTATTGAAAAATTAGTATTTCTTAATCCAGCAGCAACAATATAATTTTCTGTAATCTCAACTGGATGAGGATTTTCATGCCCTCCATTATGCCAGTAATGAGTCCCAAAGTAAATTGAATTAAAACTAACTATAAGTCCAATATCAAATCTTTCCCTGTGAAATTGATTGTCTGGAAGCTGCCAGTTATAGTAAACATCAAGATAATCTTTATACTTTATCTGTAAACCATATTCATAGAATCCATGACTGTATATCCCATAGGGAAAGGTTTCATAATCTATCGGAATCTGACTTTTTGTAATAACCCTCACCTGAGGAGTTAGATTGACAAGTGGATCAAGAATGCAGGGTGGAAAATTATGATTATTTTCAAGACTCCCCATTATAAAAGAAAAGCCATCATTCTCAATTTTTGTCTGAAAATATGGATAAAAATTCTTAATTTTATCTTCCTGATTAAACGGAAGAAGAAAACCGCACCCTATTTTAAAAGTAAGGTTTTCACTACTTTTAATAGTAAAATACGGTTGAAAAAGATTTTCAAAATAAGTAAGGGTATATCTTGTCTCTTCCCAGTAAGCACCATTTTCGCCATTGTAAGCATAAGAAGAATTAAAAATATTAAAATCCACTGAAGAATAAATATTTTGAGTAAAAAACAAAAAGATCAATAAGGTAAGAAAATATTTCACGCAAAATCCTTATTTGAGATTTATAATAAAACTATCTTTTCCAACCGAAGAAGATTTCAGTTTCTTCAAAGTAGCCTCAGCTTCCTCTCTTGAACTAAATTTGCCAACTCTTACCCTGTAGTATGTAGTTCCACCAACATTAGCTTCAACAAGATAGGAATAAAGCCCCATACTTCTCAAGCTATCTTCAACACTTCTTGCCTTTTCCATACTTGTATGGGCAGAAACCTGTATGCTAAAGCTACCTTCCTGAACTGGTTTTGAAACACTTTTTGTTTCCTGTTTATTAACAGTAGTAGTTGATTTTTTTTCTGGAAATTTGAGATTCTCAGAATTTTTCACCTCTGTTGTTTTAACTACAACTTTTTCATTCTTTGGAGTTTCTATAACCTTTTTTTCTGGTTCAACTGGAACTTTCACCTCTGGAATAGAAGTTTCCTGTTGTTTGACATTCTCTACAACTATTTGTGAATCCATATTTTTCTCTGGTGCAGCCACTATCAAATTTTCAACTTTTTTTTCTTCAAGTTTCTTTTCTTCCATGGCTATGGCTTGCTTTTCTTTCTCAACTGCATTTTTTATGCTTGTCTTACCAAGCCAGAAACCTAAAAGAAATATCATTATTCCAAAAAACACAAAGATAGCTGTCACCCAGACAACTTTATCGTCAATAGAATTACTTTCGTCATTAAAATTTTTAAAACTCGAAGTAGCAACTTTTTTCTGAGATGGTTTTTCAGTATCCTGAGAAAATGAAAAATCTCTATCAAGCATAGAAGGTTGGCTTTTTTCTTCATTGAAAAAATCAATAATTTCAGGTGCAGACATACTTGCCTCCTACTCTATTTTTTCGGCAGGAAAAAATTTTTTTAAAGTTTTTTTAAAAAAATTTGACTAATTATAGAATATAAAATAAAATATTTAATGCATTTTAAAACTTTGAAAGGAGGATATTGTGCCAATAATTAAATCGGCAAAAAAGAAGGTCAGAAAGGACAAAAAAAGATACGAAAGAAATAAGATGCTCAAGACTTTCATCAAGAATCTGAAGAAAAAGACGCTTGCAATTCTTAATTCAACAGAATCTGTTGAAAAGAAAAAGGAAGCTCTTGACTATTACAGATCTCAGGTAGACAAAATGTGGGCAAAGGGTATCTTTAAGAGAAATAAATCTTCAAGATTAATCTCAAGAATTGACAAACTGGCAAATAAAATATTATCAGGAAAATAGGAGGAACATTATGTCAAAGAATAAGTTAACCAAAGCTGACATCGTTGAAATGGTTTATGAACTTCCAGAAGTAAAAGAATTTGGCCTTTCAAGAAAAGAAGTGGCTGTAGTTGTAAGTAATTTTATTGAAAAATTAAGAGAATCAATAGAAAAGCTCGGTGAAGATGATAGAATTGAGCTAAGAGGTTTTGGAACATTTGGCATTAAGAAAAGAAAGGCAAGAGTAGCAAGAAACCCAAAAACTGGTGAAGAAGTAAAAGTTCCAGATAGAAAGACTCCATTCTTCAAGCCTGGAAGAGAAATGAAACAATCTGTAGTAAACGGCAAGTAATATTTTAAAATATAGTGACTGGGGCTTTCAGTAAATCACTCAGATTTTCGATTGAAATATCTATTAAAGGTGATTACTGAAAAGCCCCAGTCCTGTTTTTTTTATAATAAAAATTTATTAATCCATTCAAGAAAAGTAGTTCTCTTTACCGAAAATATATTGAGAGATTTTAATATTTAATAAGCATACTTCGATTGAAAGTATGTTTGTTTTTTATCAAAAACTCTCACTTATTTGTAGATGAAAGACCTTAATTAATTGTGAGGTAGGTTATGAGTTTCAAAAAAATCATCCTTGTCTTATTACTAATTTTTTCCTTGGTATCGCTTTTTGTAATTGTCTATTTTTCAAAGAATAAAATTGGTATGTTTGGCAAGCTATACGATGAACATGTAAAGAGAAATACAGAGATTATCACTAAAACTGTTCAAACAAATATAAATCTCATAAAAAATGAAATACATTATCTCTCACAGGAAGAGATAGTAAAAAATGTTTTTGAAGCACACTACCTTTCAATATCTCAACCAGAAGCAAACAAAATAATCGAAATAAAATCAAAAATTCAAGACTGTAATAAGATTCAACTTATTGCTAAAGATGGACTCATTGTTTATTCTACCATAGAGGAAGAAAACTTAAAGCAAAAAATAAAAGATAGCGTTTTTGAAAAAATAGTCAAACACTTCTCATCATCTGAAAGTCCTTTTTTTTATTTCTTAAACAACCAGCAATTTATAGCATTTCAGAAACAAAGTTTAATAGTATCAAATGAATTAACCGAAGGTTATGTGGCTATATACTATAATTCAAATAAACTTATAAATGGTTTACCTACTAAAAGACTCAAGGTTCCATTCTCCTATGAGAATTTTTTATTTCTCTCAAAAGGTAATGTAGACAAAAGAGATTTAAATCTCATAATAGAAAACTATGAAAAGCTAAAGGATACAAAAAAAGACGGTCTTGAAAAAACAATCGGTGCAATTTCTCAATTTGATGGGATAAAAATTGTCTATTATTCAAAAAATGAAAAATTCATATCCCCATGGACAATCCTTTTTATCATAATAGATTTGGTTTTATTATTACTTGTAATATTCACACTATTCCAGCTCTTCAGAGAAGAAAAAATGTATCAGGAAGTTGCTTTAAGAACACTTAAAACTGATACCGTTGACAGCACACATTCTGAAATAGGGGATTTAGTAAGAGATATTGAGGAAGATAATGTAGTAAAGAGTGACATTGCCAACGAAGGAATTGAAAAAATGATAATGCAGAATAATGTTGACCTTTATGCTGCTCCTTCTGAAACAAAAACATCTTTTACTACAGAGACACCATCTTACGAAGAGGAATCAGAATTTAAAATTCAGGAAAAAGAAGCCCCTGAGTTTGCATTTGAACCAGAACAAAAACAAATAGAAGAAACTACTCCAGAATTCTCATTTGAATCAGAAGAAAATATAGATATCAAAACACCAGAAATAGAAAGTCCGTCACCCATTACAATAGAAGACTATTCAGAACTCGAACCAGATAAAGAAACAAAACTCTTTGCAGAGCAGGAAAACATACTTCAGGAAGTAACAAATGACTATATAGAAAAAGAAGAAAGCCTCAAAGGCATCACACCTGAAGAAACAGCTCAGGAAGAATCAACATTAAAAGACATCGAAGAAACCATAGAATTTGATATACCTGAGGTAGAAAATATTGAAGTAGAAAAACTGGCTGACAACCTCCCACAGATTGAAGAAAAGGCAGCTACAGAACAACCCAAATTTGACACTATTGAAGAAATGGAAACAGACCTCAAAAACGTTATGGAAGAACCACCTCATAAAATAAGCACCATAGCTACTGTTGAAGACTATGGAAATGTTGCAAAAGATTTAGCCAAAAACTATCTTGGAATGACAAAGATTTCTATATTAAAACGTGAAAACAACCATTTCTCAACTGTTATGAAAGATGGATTTGAAAATTCAAATATTTCATTTGATATGAACGACCCTCTTGTTTCAATGTTTCTTTCAAAAGGAAAGTCAGTAGATATAAAAGGCAACCTTAACTCAAAATATGTAAAAAGCAAGTTTAATTCAAATGATATAGCAAACCTTGAAGAAATATTCATAGTCCCTATTGCAAAGAAAGGTGAGTTAGTTGGAGTTGGTTTCTTTGGAAGAGAAAAAGGAGTGAAAGAACCAACAAACTTCCAGAAGTCAGAATTATTCAATATGGGATATCTACAGGAAGAATAGCGTGTTTTTATTATTTGCTCTTTTGTTTTTTATTTCATTATTAATAATCTCTTATGTTGAAACTTATTTTATTGAAGTCAAAAAATTTACGATATTCAGTGAAAAAATCAAAAAAAACTATACTTTTTTGTTAATTTCAGACCTTCATTTTCATTCTGGTGTAACAAATCTCAAGTTTAAAAGAGTGAAAAACAAAATCCGTGAGATTTTAAGTAAATATCAAGTTGACAATGTATTCTTTACTGGAGACTTTATTGACAACAAGTCTGGCTTAAATAAACTATCAAATCTACTTGAAGAATTTAAAGATAAAAAATGTTATGGAGTTTTTGGAAATCATGACTACTGGGATTATAATATTTTACATTTTTTTTATCCACTTTTCTCAAAAATTGATAAAAAACCTCAAAACATCGAAAAACTTAAAAAAATTTTAGAAAAAAATATTGAAATACTTCTTGATGAAGCAGTTCAACATGAAGAACTTGCAATATACGGACTTGATTATAAATCAACTCACGCAAAATTTGACTTTTCAAATAAAAAGTTTAAAATCTTACTATCCCATTACCCAGAAGTAATAGAATTATACAAGGATAAAGTGGATTTAATATTAGCGGGACACACTCATGGTGGGCAGTTAACATTTTTTGGCATTCCAATCATTGTAAGAAGTAAACTCAAAAGAAGATGGATTAAAGGAATGTCAATTCATAACAATACAAAACTTATAGTAACAAAGGGTGTTGGAGAAAGTTTCTATATTCCTTTCAGGTTTTTTTCAAGACCTGAAATGGTAATTCTTGAATTGAAAGGAGGAAGCAATGAAACTTAAAGTGCTTTTATTTTTCATACCAGTTTTGCTATTTTCACAGAATGTTTCAAAAGAGTTGGGAGAGTTAAATTCTTCCTTAAGAAGGGCAAATATTCAATCTTCAATTATACATTCACTTTCTATTTCTGATAAACTACTTTTATTCCTTGAAAATTTTATGTTAGACTCTATTCCACAGCTTAAAAATTATACTCTATACAATACAAATACTTTCTCAAGAATAACAATGGAAAAAGGAAATTATGAAGTTGAAATATATTCACAGAAATTTTTCTCCAACCAGAATATTAACCTGACAGTTACAATTGATGCTACAGAAGATATTTTCAGTAAAAATTTTGGGCTTTTTATTTCTTATGACTATTTAACTGATAAAAAGGGTTTTAAAAAACTTGAAATCCAAAAAATCCCAGCACTTATAGAAAATGATAATCTCACAATGCTATTCATAATCTCTACAAATCAGGCTAATCAAGGCTATACAGTAAAAATGGAATACACATTTCAAAGAAAGATTGACAGTAAATCAAAAGAAGAAATAATGATTAAAGATGCAAATGAAATAATAAAAGGTATGGAGATAAGAAAACTATCCACCTACTTAAGATAGAGTCTCCCTCAATTTTCTTAAAACCTCTTCTTTATCAGGCTTTGTCAAAATTGACCTACCAACAACAATATAGTCAGCTCCTTCTTTCATAGCCATTTCTGGAGTCATAACCCTCTTCTGATCACCTTTTTCATCGGATTCAAGGCGGACACCTGGTGTCACAACAACAATATCCTTTGAAATATTAGACTTAAGAAGGCTTATTTCGTGGGGTGAACAAACAAAGCCTCTCAAACCATTATCATAACCCATTCTGGCAAGATGTAAAATCATATCAGAGAGATTAAGTCCTATCTTTAAATCTCTATTTATAATTTCTTCATTCATACTTGTTAAAATTGTAACTCCAAGTATTAATGGTTTTTTATCAAGTCTACACTTATCAAATGCCTCATTCACTCCTTCAATTGAGGCTTTTATCATTTCTACACCACCAAGCAAATGAATAGTAAACATATCCACACCAATCCTTGTGGCTATTTTTGAAACTCCTTTTACAGTATTCGGAATATCAAAGAATTTTAAATCCAAAAAAACTTCCTTGCCTTTTTGTTTTATGTAATTAATTATGCTATTTCCACTCTCTGCATACAAAATACTACCGACTTTGAAACAATCTACATAGGGAAAAGTCTCATCAATAACCTGAAAAGCCTCTGATTCAGAATTAACGTCTAAAGCAAGAATTACTTTTGTTTTCAAAATTTCCTCCGAAAATATAATTGATAAATATTATAACATAAAATGACTATTTTAGGAAAAATTTATGAAAATATTTTATACAATAATTTTACTCCTTTTTGTATCAAATTTTTATGGTTTAAAACCAGCAACATACAAAATTGTAGATATAAAACACTCAATTGATAACTACAAGATTGATGCCTTCACAAATTCTCTCATTTTAAATCTTGAAAAATACAGAATTAACTATATCCCATTTGAAGAAAATTTTAATCCAGACTATTTATTTGACTTTACTATCACATATATGGATTATGAAGAAACCTATGTCATAAATACAACAATAAGAAGTGTATCAGAAAAAGATTACATCCTTGATGATACCATCTATACGAAAGACATCTGGGGAACTTTAGGTTTTGAAGAAAGTGGAAAAAATCTTGCTAAAAGAATAACAACCTTAATAAATGGTAAAAAAAATCTTCCCTATAAAGAACTTCCAGATTATAGAAAAATATATTCAAGAAATAGAATCACAAACAATTATGTAAAAGATTACGATATGATAGACTTTATAAATGTAGGAATACTTTATAATCAGGGAATTGACTATGGTAGTGGCGTCGGATTTACAGTTAAACTTCTCGAGTATTCAAAAATATGGCTTATCCCTGAAACTTTTTTTGGAATTGGTATCGGACTGGGTATTTTTGATATACACAGTTCAAGTGCAGGTGGAATATTACCTTTAACTATTTATCTACCGCTTTATATATTTCCCGATAGTTATGAATACAATAGAAAAAATCTTTTTTTAACCGCAGAATGGTGTGGACTACTCCCTTCATACAGTTACTATGACATAAGTTTAAGATTCTACTTCAGTGGCATTGGATTAAAAATAGGCTGGGTTTATTATCCATATTACAAAGACAACTATCTGGAAAGAAAAGAAGAAAACAAATTTTACGGTGGGATATTTCTTTTCATCGGAAACTATGACATAAACGTCTCAGAAAAAGAAAAAGCTAATAAAGCCCAAGTTTCAAATAAATAATTTTTTTTAAAGATCTATCTATCCTTTCCTCTGATAATTCTCCATTCTCATAAGCTCTATACAAATAATCTATCAGATTTTCAATTTTTTGTTTCCAGCCATTAAAATTTCCAGTCTTATCAACAAGAAGAATTATATCATTTCCCGCAAGAATAGCCTTAAGGGCTGCAAACCTATAGTCATAACCCAAAGTAATAGAATCCATAAGCAAATCATCGGTAATTAAAATTCCATCAAAAAAATCAAAAGTATAAGACATAATCTTTTCTGATAACGTAGCTGGCAAGCTATCTTCATTTGCATAGATAACGTGTGAAGACATTATGACTTTTACATTTGTTATTTTTACAAAAGGCTCTTTGAGTTCATCAACTTTTGATATTTTATCTATACATATTTCATAATGTGGATCCTTTTCTACAGTTCCATAGCCAGGATAATGTTTCGCAACTGAAATAACTCCATAAGAATTTATTATATCAATATATCTCTGTGAAGCAATTAAGTTTGAAACTGGATCAATAGAAAACACTCTATTCTTAACTATACTTCTATCATTTTTAATTAATTCAATAACAGGAGAAAAATTAATATCTATCCCGAGTTCTTTCAATTCTCGACCAAACTTATGTGCTATTTTTTCAACTCCTTTCATTCCGTCAAGAGAAAATATTTTAGTTAAAGAATCCGTTTTACCAATCAAAGAAGAAAGCCTTTCAACAGATCCACCTTCCTGATCCACCGAAAAAGTTATAGGTAAAATATTTGAATGTGATTTTATAAAATTTAATTTTTTCTTGAAATCATCATAATCCCCATCAACATTATAAGACATTATAATAAAACTTGAAATTTTCATTTCTTCAATAATTTTAAGCATAACATCAAGATCTTCATAGAAATTGATCATCAAAAGAGAGGCAATTTTTTCTTTTATACTTAACTTACTTAAGATATTTTCAACTTCAGAAATATTACTCTGTCTGTAAACTATATAATTCTTCGTTTCAATATAACTTGAAAAAAGCCTGATGTTGAATAGTATGACAAAAAGGATAAGTAAAATTCCAAAAAAAACTTTTTTATTCATAAAGTTAAATTTTTTTATTCCTTTTCACCTTTCATAACCACGAAACTTCCTTTGCCACTACCTTCACCATAGTCCTGAACATAATCATTCGTATTTTCAAAAAGCGTTTCTCTTTCTATAATATTTTTAAACCCTGCTATTTCAAGGAAATTTCTGACTTCAGAGGTTTTATAAAAATTTGCATCTTTATAAAATTTACTACCCTCTTTTTTTGAATTATATAAACTACCAAGATGACTATCAAGAGGAACAAAGCCAACAAGAATAAAACCATCTTTTTTTATTATCCTATATGCCTCTTTTAATGATTTAATCGGATCATCAACAAAACATATTGTAGTCACCATCAATGCAAAATCAAAACTTTCATCATCAAAAGGAATTTCTTCAGCAAAAGCCCGAATTACATTTATACCTCTCTTTTTTGCAATCTCTCCCATCTTTTCTGATGGTTCTATGCCATATTTTATACCGAGAGGTTCGGCAAAAATACCACTTCCCACCCCAATTTCTATGCCTTTGAGATTATCATCTACAAAACTTTTTATTACCTTAAGTTCTGATAAAAAAATATTTCTATTCTTTATAAACCATTCTTCATAATCTTTGTAATATCTATCAAAAACTTCTATTTTTTTCATCATAAAATAAATTTTTATTCACCCCACAAATGATCCTTAGCAAACTTTTTAGCCCAGAATTCTTCAGCTGACAAATATTTTTCTACCTCTTTGTCAGAAAAATCTATCTCATATTTATTACAGTAGTCCATCAATACCTTGAAAGCATTAATAATTTCTTTGGTTTTTTCTTCACATAGTGTTTTTTTATCTTCTTCACATTTGTCTGGATGCCATTTCTTTAAGGCTTCTTTGTATTTATGATTTATAAGTTCAATACTTGATTTTTCTGGTATATCAAGAAGCTCTCTTGCCGCTTTGATTTTCTCATAAAGTCCCATATTTTTATCCCTTTTCTTTTCAAAAAACTCAGATTAGCAAAAAAAATAAATGTTTATTTTTATTTTTTTTACAATAAACTTTTTTTAATAAAAATTTAAAAAATTATTTTTCAATATCAAACATATAAGTCACAAGTCCATCTTTCAATTTTGGTTCAAACCATGTAGACTTTGGCGGCATTATTTCATTTCTGTCTGAAATTTCTATAAGCTCTGTAATCAAAACAGGATGAAGAAAAAATGCAACCACACCATTTCCTTTATCAACATGACTTTTCTGAATAGAAATAGCATTCTTTCCACCAATAAAATATATTCTTTCAGACGTTCTTGGATCATCTATACCAAGAATCGGAGAAAGTAAATAATTCTGTAGAATTGAAACATCAAGTTTTTCTATGGGTGTATTTAATTTTGCATTATGTTTAAATTTCAAAACAAATGTCTCTCCATCTATATACATTCCAATTTCACCTTTTGATAAACCTTCAACATCTTTTTTCTCAACAGAGAAATTTTCTTTTACTTTTTCAAAGAAAATTTCCTTACTTAATCCATTGAGATCCTTAACAACCCTGTTATATGGATAAATAGACAACTCATTGGAAGGAAAAACAACCCCAAAAAAATAAGAATATGGTGAATCCTCTGGCTTATTCATTCTTCTCCATACATTCACTGCTGAAGCAGCTCGATGATGCCCATCAGCTATATAAAAAGAAGGAATATTTTTAAAAAAATTAACCACTCTATCAATATCGTTAACTTTCCATAGCTCATTTAAAACACCATTTTCATCGATAAAAGAATAATCTGGAGAGTTCCTCTTTATATCTGATACAATCTCATTATAACCTTCTTTACTTTTAAAGAATAAAAAAACAGGTCCTGTATCAGCTCCTACTTCCATTATATGTCTTGTTCTATCCTCTTCCTTATCTTTACGGGTCAACTCATGTCTCTTTATAAGCCCATTTTCATAATCTATACAATTAAAAAGAGCATAAAACCCATTTTGTGTCTTTCTATCAACTGTCTGAGAAAGAAGATAAAAAGATTCTTTATCCTTGGTCAAAAATTTTTGCTCTATAAAGTAATTAAGGTTTTCCTTTGCTTTTTTGTAGACAATATCACTATATTCAGAAACACCGTCAAGTTCAGCATCCGATCTTGTAATTCTCAAGAAAGAAAATTTATTTTTTTCTATAATCTTTTTTGCTTCTTCTCTTGAAATTACATCATATGGCAGAGAAACAATATCTTTTACATGATTCTTATCAGGCAAAAGCCCACAAAAAGGTTTGATTTTCAAATTAATATCCCTCGTTTTTTCTAATATTCTAACATATTTTTGACATTTTTTCCAGAAAAAAGTTAACTCAAATTATCTCTCTTTTTGACTGCCATTCTTAAATGTTCAAGAATAATCTCTTTGTTTTTTGTAGGGTATTTTAATGCCTCTTCAAGCTCACTTGCTGCTGATTTGTAGTTACCAAGCATATAGTAAGCCCACCCAAGACTGTCCCTGTATGCTGCTGATTTGGGATTTAATGAGACTGCTTTTTTGCACTCATTAAGTGCCTCAGAAAGATTTATATTCAGTTCAAGGTAGGTATAACCAAGATTATTATGAGCACTCGCATTGTTTGGATCAATCTGAATTGCCCTCTTAAAGTGATAGATTGCTAAATCATACTTTTTCATTTCATAATAGACATAACCAAGAGCCGAAAAAGCCATAGAACTGTGAGGATTCATATCAAGTGCATCTTTTAAAGATTTTTCTGCCATCGAAAAATCTTTAAGCTCTGTATAAAGATAACCCAACACAAGATAAGAATGTATCTGAAACGTTAAAGATAAATCAGGATAAGAAAGGGCACTCTCAAGAAACTTTATAGCATTTCTTAATTCACCAATATTAGCATAGGATATACCAAGATAATAAAGAAGTTCACCACTCTCACCATACTCCGAAAGAAGTGATTCAAGCTCCGTCGAAGCTGCCTTGAACTTCTTCTTTTCAACTAAACTTTCAACTATATAATCTAATTTTAACTCAAATTCTTTTTCTGTCATTATTTCTTAGCCGGTGCAGAAGATGATGAAGATTCTGTTTCATAAACAGAAGGAACATTCCACTTTATATTAGCTATAGCTTTTTGAGCTGTTTCCTTCACATAGTTTAAATATTTACCCTGAGTAACCTTAAGTAAATAACCAAATGAAGATTTATCACCAATCTTTCCTAAAGCTTCAGATAAATCATTTGCAAGCCCATTATCCCTTGCTGCTTCAAGCTCTGCATGCATTATATCAAGTGTATTTTTTGTTCTTGCTCTTTCACCAAGAAGTCCTAAAGCCTGTGCTGCTGCTCTTTTAACTACAATATCTCTATCTTTTCTTAACATAATAGCAAGATGAAAAGCTGCCCTCTCATCATCTGTTGCTGCAAGAGCTTTTGCAGCCATAACCTTGAGTTTCCAGTTATATACTTCTTTACCTCCAGCAACAAGCCTTCTTGTTTCCATTATCTCAATAAGCATATCAACGGCTTCTTTTGCTTTAAGCTCGCTTAACTTTTGTAAAGCCCTTACTCTTACTTCATCATTTTCTGGATCAGGGTCTCTTATAACCTCTATAAGCTCTGGAATACTCTCAGGCCCAAGCTGATCTATAACATCAACATTTGTTATGTTGTGAGCTCCATATAAACCTACCGAAACCAAAAGAAAAGATACAACAAAAAATAATCCTTTTTTCATCCTGTCATCTCCTTTTAAATTTTCTAATATATTTTGATATATTTTCGGTTTTTGTCAAGTATTTCTTGAAAATTTTTTAAACTAAAATTTAAATTAATATTTTTTCTAAAACTTCTTCAACTCTCTCAACATAAAAGATATTTAAATCTTTTATAATCTGTTCAGAAATCTCAATAACATCTTTTTCATTTTTCTTTGGTAATATTATATTAAATATTCCACCTCTCTTAGCTGCAAGAAGTTTTTCCCTTAATCCTCCTATAGGCAAAACATCTCCTTTAAGAGTTATCTCCCCCGTCATAGCAAAATCATTTCTTGCCTTTTTCTCAGACAAAGTTGATATGATTGAGCTTATCATTGTAACACCTGCAGAAGGACCATCTTTTGGTATAGCCCCTTCAGGCACATGAATATGTAAATCGTATTCTTTGAATTTAACTATATCAATATTATATTGATCTGCCATTGACTTGGCAAGCGAAAAAGCTATTTTTGCCGATTCCTGCATAACATCACCCAGTTGACCCGTGATAATCAGATCTCCTTTCCCCTTAAATAAAGAACTCTCAATATAAAGGACATCTCCCCCATTTTCTGTCCATGCAAGCCCAGCAACAACACCTACTCTCGGTTCTTTTTGTGCCTTTGTAAAATCAAACTTTCTCACACCAAGATATTTCTCAACTATAGCAGATGTTATCTTTTTAGACTTTATATCCTTTGAAATTTTATCCCTTGCAATTTTTCTTATAATCTTACCAATATTTCTCTCAAGATTTCTTACACCAGCTTCTTTTGTGTAATATCTTATTATATCAAAAATAGCCTCTTCATTAAAATCAACTTTTACACCAGTAAGCCCATTTTCATTTATTTGTTTTGGAATTAAAAAATGTTTTGCTATTTCCTTCTTTTCAATTTCCGTATAACCTGGTATCTCAATAACCTCCATTCTATCTCTTAAAGGTCCCGGAATATTGTATAAATTATTTGCTGTGGTTATAAAAAAAACATAAGATAAATCAAAATCAATCGCAAGATAATGATCATTAAAAGAATGATTTTGCTCAGGATCAAGTACTTCAAGCATAGCAGAACTCGGATCTCCTCTGAAATCCATACTCATTTTATCAATCTCATCAAGCAAAAATACTGGATTCATTGAACCAGCTTTTTTCATCATCTGGATTATTTTTCCCGGCAAAGCACCCACATAAGTTCTTCTGTGGCCTCTTATCTCTGCTTCGTCCCTTACACCACCCAAAGAAACTCTGACAAAATTTCTATTCAATGCATGGGCTATTGACTGAGCAAGAGATGTCTTACCTGTACCGGGGGGCCCTACAAAACATATTATAGGTCCTTTTGACTTTGGATTTAATTGACGAACAGCAATGAAATCCAAAATTCTCTCTTTTGCTTCTTTAAGTCCGTAATGTTCTCTTTCAAGTATTTCTTCAGCAACTTTTAAATCTTTATTTTCTTCAGTAAAAATCCCCCACGGCAAATCTACAAGCCACTCAAGATAATTATATAACACCGTATAATCGGGAGACATATTTGGTATCTTTTTAAGCCTTTCTATCTCTGTATCAAACTTTTCTCTTGCAACATCAGGCATATTTTTTTCTTTAGCTTTTTTTATAAGCTCTGAAATTGTATCATCAACATTCTCACCTTCATCAAGTTCTTTCTTAATTTCTTTAAGCTGTTCATTAAGGAAAAATTTCTTTTGCATTTTTTCAAGTCTTTCCTGAACCCTTCTGTTGATATCATCTTCTATTCTTATTAAATCAAGCTCCTTAATCACAAGCTCAAGTGTTTTAGAAAGTCTATCCTTTATATCATTTTGTTCTAATATTTCCTGCTTGCTATGAGTTTGTGATGGAATGTTTGCCATTATTGCGTCAATAAATTTCTCAGGTTCTTCTATGGCAAGAAGACTTGCTATTGATTCTCTTGGTATTTTTGAGTTAATGTTTGTAAATTCAAGAAGTTTTTCTTTAATACTACGAACAAGTGCCTCTACCTCGTTATCCTCTTCATAATTTATAGTTTTAAGCTCCTCAACTTCCACCATTATAAAATCATCGCCTTCAATATATTTTTTTATCTTTGCTCTTGATTGCCCTTCTACAAGAGTTCTCATCATTCCATTTGGCATATTTATTACTTCGATTATGTTAGCTATACAACCAACCTCATATATATCATCCTGCTTTGGATCTTCAACATCTTTATCCTTTTGTGCTGCAAGAAATAAAGGCAAATTATTTTCATAAGCATAATTCATAGCTTTGATAGAAGAATTTCTTCCTATCATCAATGGAACTATCATATAAGGGAAAACCACTACACCTTTCAGTGGTATTAAAGGCAGTCTCTTTGTCTCCATATTATCTCCCTACGCTATCTTTGGCTTCTTACCTTTTAATATAACATCTTTATCAATAACACATTTCTTTATATTTTCAAGAGAAGGAATTTCATACATAACATCAAGCATTATTTCCTCTATGACAGATCTTAATCCTCTTGCACCAGTCTTTCTCTCTATTGCTCTTTTTACTATTTCATTTATAGCTTCGTCAGTAAATGTTAACTCTACTCCATCAAGCCTGAAAAGTTCCTGATATTGTTTTATTATAGCATTCTTTGGCTCGGTAAGAACCCTTTTGAGTTCCTCATTTGTCAATTCACTCAAAGTTGTTATAACAGGAAGTCTTCCAATAAGTTCTGGAATTATACCATATTTGACAAAATCTTGCGGGATTAAATAATTTAAAAGATTTTCTTCCTCTTTTTTGCTTTTGATCGAAGTTGAATTAAACCCAACTTCCTTCTTATTCAATCTTGTTCTTACTATGTCTTCTATACCTACAAAAGCTCCACCAACTATAAACAAAATATTAGTAGTATCTATAGGAATATTAAAACCATGTGGATGCTTTCTCCCTCCCTGTGCAGGAACAGTTGAAACTGTACCTTCAACTATCTTAAGCAATGCCTGTTGTACTCCCTCTCCAGCTACATCCCTCGTTATAGAAGGACTCTCACTCTTTCTTGAAATTTTGTCAATTTCATCTATATATACTATTCCAATTTCAGCTCTTGCAACAATGTTAGGAAGATTAGGATCTTCAGGATCAAAACTTCCACCTGCTGCATTCTGAATAAGTCTTAACAATACATTTTCAACATCGTCACCAACATAACCCGCCTCTGTAATAGTAGTCGCGTCTGCAATTGCAAACGGAACATTAAGCATTCTCGCAAGAGTTCTTGCAAGAAGAGTTTTACCACTACCTGTGGGACCTACGAGTATTACATTTGACTTTTCTATTTCAACATCGGGCTTATATCTTTTGTTAGCACCAAAAATTCTTTTATAATGATTATAAACAGCCACTGAAAGAATCTTCTTTGCCCTTTCCTGTCCAATAACATACTGATCAAGAAATTCTTTTATTTCCTTTGGTCTTGGTAAACCTTTAACTGTTCCTTTAATCTTTTTATCCTCATATTCATTAAAAGAATCGTGAAGGCTTGCAACACATCTATTGCATATATATGCTCCATTATTCCCCTGAACAAGTCTTTCAACATTCTCCGCTGGTAAACCACAAAAGCTACAAATTGGGCTTACATCAACAATATCATCATCTGTATAATAAAAATCTCCCATACATTATTTCCTCTTTTCTATAATTTCATCAACTATACCGTACAACTTCGCCTCCTCTGCTGACATAAAAAAGTCTCTTTCAGTATCTTTTTCAATCTTTTCTATAGGTTGTCCTGTATGCTTTGAAAGCAAATTGTCAAGTATAGACTTGGTCCTCAACATTTCCTCTGCCTGTATTTTTATATCACTTGCCTGTCCCTGAACACCACCAGAAGGCTGGTGAATCATAACTCTCGCATTAGGAAGTATAAATCTCTTACCCTTTGTTCCAGCTGCCAGAAGAACCGCACCCATTGAGGCTGCCTGCCCAATACAAATTGTAGAAACATCGCTCTTTATAAATTGAATAGTATCATATATCGCAAGCCCAGCAGAAACGACACCTCCCGGTGAATTTATATAGAGGCTTATATCTCTTTCGGGCTCTTCCGCCTCAAGAAAAAGAAGCTGTGCAATCACAAGATTAGCTATATCATCATCAATCGGTTGCCCTAAAAAGATAATTCTATCCTTAAGCAACCTCGAATAAATATCATATGCCCTTTCTCCTCTTGAACTTTGCTCAATAACCATTGGTATCAACATAATTTTCTCCCTCTATTTTTTAAAATATAAAAAAAAAACAGAAAAATGTAAAGTAATTTAAACAACATAATTTTCAAGTTCTGATAAACCTTGAATTCTAACAACAACTGTGTCGCCTTTATTCATTGGTCCAATTCTGGCTGGTGTTCCCGTTGCAATTATATCACCGGGAAACAATGTCATTATTTTACTTACATAGCTTACTATATAAAAAACATCAAAAATCATATTTGAAGTATTTGAATCCTGTTTTACTTCTCCATTTAAAATTGTTTGAATTTTCAGGTTACTTGACTCAAGTTCAGTTTCAATAAATGGCCCAACAGGTGAAAATGTGTCAAACCCTTTCGCTCTTGTCCATTGTCCATCTTTTTTTTGTAAATCCCTTGCCGTAACATCATTAAAAGCCGTATAACCAAGTATGTAATCCTTTGCTTCCCTTTCAGTAATATTTTTAGCAATCTTTTTTATAACAACTGCAAGTTCTGCTTCATAATCAACTCTCTCTGAACACGAAGGATAAATAATATTTCCTTTGTGTTTTAAAAGACTTGAGGAAGGCTTCAAAAATATCAATGGTTCATCAGGAAGATGCATCTTCATCTCTTCAGCATGATCTCTATAATTTAAACCAATTGCCACAATTTTTGTGGGTAAAGATGGTGGCAATATCTCAAGAACATCAAGATCATATTCTTCAATATATTCTTTTGAAGCAAAACTTTCAATTTTATAAACCTTTTCTTTATCAACAATTCCATAAAAAAATTCATTTTTCTCACTGAAATAAAAACGTCCTAACCTCATCTTTATTCCTCAATAGCTTTCTTTTGCCCCTCTTCCAGACTGAAGAAGAAGATTAGCAACATATTTATCTATTTTTTCTCTATTTTCATTTGAAATTTCTTCAAAATTTATACCTACAAGATTACCCGTTACATTTCTCACTATACCCCAGAAATCAATTTCTGCATTAGTCTGATCAGGTATTCTGAAAACTATTCTTACAAGATCTCCGGGAACAAAGATTTGTCTTACCTCCATACCAATACCACCTGTAGAAATATCAACAATCCTTCCTTCTCCTTGCGAACTTTTAAGATAATAAACCGCTTTTATATTTACTGGAATTCTTGTGGCTCTTTCTCCCATAAAACCTCCTATTCTTCAAAAAGTCCAAGCTGGACATTCTCATCATCATTCTTCATTAAAGATTGCATATTCTTTACTTCATAAACCTTTCTTTCTATTTTATCAAGCCTTTCTTCGAGTTTTTTAACGAGACAAACCCCTTCTTCATAAAGAGATATAGCAAGCTCAATATCTGGGCCCTTTTCCATCTCTTCAACAATAGCCTCAAGCCTTTTTAAACCATCCTCAAATGTTTCTCGCTTTTTTTCAGACTTTTTACTCATATTTCCCACCAACAATATTATAAAACAAGAAAAATAAAAAAAGCAATATTTTAATGCTTATTTAAATATTAAGAAAGGCTGTTCACCTTATGTGAACAGCCTATATTATTAAAAAACTTTTGTTTCTTTTCCAAGATTAAAATCAAGAGAAGAATATCCTCTATTCAATGCCACAGTAATAGGTATTTGCTTTGAAACAGGTCCCCAGAGTTGTCTTGGTCCCGGACTCGTAAATAAGTCTTTTTCTGCCCAATCTTTTCTCCTTTTTTCAAAGAATTTGAATGCAGGAGAATCTATTTCAACTAACCCTTTCTTTATAACCATTTCATTCTTTCCGTGTCTTCTTTCTATGTTGAGAAGTCCAGTAAGTGGCAAAGCAAGCACACTACCACCCTTGTCAAAATCAGTTACAGAAGCTATATATCCAGTCTTTCCATCAAGAATTAAAGAACCAGCACACAAACCAAGATTGAGTGTATAAGCAGCATCAAAAAGGCTTGGAGCACCACATCTACCTTCATAGCCAAAGAAATGATTGTTTGTAGCAAATTTGAATTTCTTTACCCTTTCAATCCCTTTTTCATCAAGATTAAGATAACTTATTTCTTCAGGATGATTCTTTATTTCATTAATTCTTTCTTCAACCATTGTAATAAGAAGTTTTTCTGTTGGAATTTGAGAAACCTGTAGATTACCATGAGCATCTCTATCAAGTAAAAGCATTTTTTCAAATTCATCAGGCAAAGAAGCCATTAGTTTCGCAGAATCTGCTGTAAGCTTCTTATAAATAAAATCTTTCTTCTCTTCAAAAGTAAACATCTTTGATATATCTTCACCATAATGACCCATTATATCATTCAATTCAGCTATCAGAGATTTCATCTCTGGAATAAATTCAATAAGACCTTCTGGAATAACAATTACACCATGATTTATACCTTTTGAAGCCCTTGTAAGTATAACATCACAAATGGATTTTACAATCTCTCCTAAAGACATTTTTTTAGCTTCAACTTCTTCTGAAATGAGAGTTATAGCTGGCCTTGTCTGTAAAGCAACCTCAAGAGCCACATGGCTTGCAGATCTTCCCATAAGTTTAATAAAATGCCAGTATTTTCTTGAAGATGGAGTATCCTGTAATATATTTCCTACAAGTTCACTATAGATCTTTGTTGCCGTATCAAATCCAAAAGATATTGGAAGAATATCTCCAATTTGTAAGTCTCCATCTATAGTTTTTGGCACACCAATAACCTGTACACCCATATCATAAAGAAGCTCAGCAAGAACTGCTGCGTTAGTATTTGAATCATCTCCACCAACCACAACAATTCCATTAAGCTGATAATCTCTTACAGTTTTCCTTACGGCTTCATACTGCTCTTCAGTTTTGATTTTTGTTCTATCTGAACCAAGAAAATCAAATCCTCCAGTGTTAAGAATTCTCTTTACATCTTCTTCTTTAATTTCAAACAATGTCCCCTCAAGTAAACCTTTTGGACCATTTTTTACACCAAAAAGTACATTTCCATCGCCAAGAACCTTTTTAAGGCCTATAATTACATTATGTCCACCAGCAGCAGGCCCACCTGAAAATAATACAGCTACCCTTTTACCACTTACACTCACACTACCAGAAATACCTTTAAGAATTTTGTTTTCTGTCTCTTTAACAGTCTTTGGAAATTCCTTGTTGACTTCATTAACATCTGACGTACCTATTTTTCTTTCTGTTTTTTCAAATTTTGCTGGAACAATCTTACCATCTTTAACAAAGATATCACATACTGGCACACTTAACTTTCTTATCTCATTTTCAAACAATGAATTATGATTCTCCATAGAAATCAGTAAATTTTCAAGCATTCTATCCTCCTAAAAATTCTATTCACTTAATACAGCAAATTTACCCATTTTTCTGAATTTCTCATATCTCTTTTGCAATAATTTCTGTACTGAAAATTTCTTCACTTCATTATAATGTTTTA
Organism: Brevinematales bacterium; assembly: GCA_037479045.1. GTDB lineage: Bacteria > Spirochaetota > Brevinematia > Brevinematales > JAOACQ01 > JAOACQ01. The sequence goes on from JBBFLL010000006.1 coordinate 113,889, forward strand.
AAATATATTCTTTGACATTTTTAAATGTAGTCTCTGGATCTCTATGTGCTCCACCATAAGGCTCTGGAATAATTTCATCAATAACACCAAGTTCAAGTAAATCTTTTGAAGTAATCTTTAAAGCCTTAGCCGCTTTATCCATCTTTGTAGCATCATGCCAGAGAATTGATGCACAGCCTTCTGGAGAAATAACAGAATATATAGCATTTTCAAGCATCAAAACCCTATCTCCAACCCCTATAGCAAGAGCTCCACCACTTCCACCTTCTCCAATAACTGTAACAATAATTTGTGTCTTTAAACCAGACATTTCAAAAAGATTTTTTGCAATAGCTTCCCCCTGCCCTCTTTCTTCACTATCAATACCGGGGTAAGCTCCACTTGTATCAATAAATGTAAGTATTGGCAATTTAAACTTTTCGGCAAGCCTCATAGCTCTCAAAGCCTTTCTGTAGCCTTCTGGTTGAGGCATTCCAAAATTTCTATAAATCTTATCCTTTGTATCCTTTCCTTTCTCCTGACCTATAACCATAAACTTCTGTCCATCAATCTTACCAAATCCAGTAATTATAGCCTTATCATCACCAAAATACCTATCCCCATGAATTTCAAGAAAATCCTCAAACAAATTATTTACGTAATCAATAAAATTTGGTCTTTCAGGGTGTCTTGCCACCTTCACAACCTGAAAAGGCGATAGATTCTTATAAATTGTCTCTATAATGTATTTTTTTTGTCTTTCAAGTTCAGCTATTTCTGAAGACAAATCAGCCTTTTCAGAGTTTTTCTTAAGCAAATTAATATTCTCTTCTATCTCCTTAATAGGAGCTTCAAAATCAAGATAATACATTTTTGACTCCAAAAAATATATTTGGTATATATGATAAAAAAAAATCGATTAATTATCAAGAAAAATAAAAGAAAAAAATCAAAATTGACAAAATTAAATTTAGTCTTTATAATAAAAATAAGTTAACTTTTTGTATACTGTTAACCGATAAATTTTATTATTCTTTGGGGGAGGTTTTATTATATGGTTCCCAATATTTACAATTACGAAACTGTAGGCTGGAAAAACGAAAACACTTTAATTGTAAGGCTTGATGATGGTAAGGAAATTTTTGTAAAACAATTAACAAAAGTTGATGATAATCATATACTATTTAACACACATGGTATGTATTACAAAGAATTTCCAAGTGATTTTATGAAAGTAAGAGCCTACACATCATACATAATCCAGTACGCTCCAGAACTCTATAAAGAAATAAACCTTCTTGAACAACAGATAAGTGAAATAGTAAAAAATGGTATAGAACACGGTAATAAAATGGACCCAAACAAGAAAATTAAAGTCTGGTTTGATTTTAACAAAAGAGCAAAGATCATTGTTGAAGACGAAGGCCCTGGGTTCAGAATTATGGAAGACTGGAATAAGTTTGCTTTAAACAGAACTATCTGTCTCGTAAAACAGGATTTTGAACATTTCGCAGATTATGTTGCCTGGAAAGGTCCTGAATCAAGAGAAATGGATGGTGGAAACGCACTTTTTGCCGCCCTTGAATACTGGAATGGTGGTTTTCTCTATAATTCAAAAGGAAACAAATGTGTAGCTGTAAGATATTTTCCTGATAATGCAGAGTATAAGAATTATATTTAAAAATTTCTAACTAAAAATATTGCCTTTTAATTGTAAGACTAACAATAAAGTTTTATTTATCTTTATCTTTTTATTGAAGTGTTTTTGTGTTGTAAAATTTTTTCTCCTTATTTGAAGGAAATATTATTTAAACACAAAAACACAATGCTCTAAAAACTATTATCCTGTCTAATTTCAATACTTAAATATTAACCTAAACAAATGTTTTTTAGATTAAAAAATTAGTGGGAAGTTAATTTTCACTTTGCTTATCTGGTTAACTCCGCATATGTCACAGCCTTAGCCCTAACACTCGCAAATATAAGCCTATTGAATAACTCCTTCTCCCAAAACCTCCTGTTAAATCTATAACAATATTCATCAAGATATAACTGCAAATGTTTCCTGCATGCACTGTGATACGTCCCATTGAATACTACACGCATATTCGTGAAAAGTAAATTAAGCCACTTTAATACTTCCTTCCTCTTTCCCTTATCATACTCCATAAGACTTCTATACCCTTTATCAGGCAATTTTACATCACCTTCAAGCAATGTCATCTTCGCAAATTTTGGACTATTCGTCTTACTACTTATAGCTACCTCTACAAGCAAATCTTTCTTCCTCTTTCCTATTATAACCCTCTTCTTGATATTTACAAGAGTAAGTAAATCATACTCTTCATCCCTTACCTTCATAGCATTCCTTATCTTGTGTAGCATAAGCCACGCAGTTTCATAACATACATTAATATGCTTCTTTAA
>JBBFLL010000007.1:0-114928 GCA_037479045.1 Brevinematales bacterium
TAAAAATTCATTAATTTTTTGGATAGTTGGAATATGGTTGTCTGGTATAATAATTTTGTTTTTGGGAAAGATATTTAATATTTATTGATTTTAGATATATATTTTCAGCTTTTGATAAAAATTTTAAAGGAAGCTAAATTTTTATGAGAATAATTTATCTTATTTTTATATTGTTTTATTCTTGTGAGTTGTTATTCCCTCCTGGAGTGTATGAGAAATTAAAATTTGATAGTTATGGGCAGTTTTTAGATCCCATGGTTTCCTGTGGAAATAAACATTCTATGATTCTGAAAAGTGACGGAACTTTGTGGGCAACTGGTTTTAACAGTTCTGGTCAACTTGGGACGGGAGATAATATTAGCTTGAGTGGTTTTACTCTTGTGAGTTCAGATGTTAAATATGTTGCCTGTGGATATGACTTTACTTTTATAATAAAAAAAGATGGAAGTTTGTGGGCGACTGGGCTTAATGTCAATCATCAACTTGGCACAAATGATGATCCTGGTATAACTAGTACTAATAGTTTTTTTAAAGTTTCGGATGACGTTAGATTTGTAGCGACATGCTTTACTTATTCATTTTTTATAAGCAATAATAATTCTTTGTATGTAACTGGAGCAAATACGTGGGAGAATGTTAATTTTTCAGAATTTACTTTTGTAAATAATGATATTAAATTTGTTTCCTGTGGTTTTTATCATACTATGATTATAAGTAATGATGGAAGTTTGTGGGCAACGGGGTATAATATTGATGGGCAGTTAGGTCTTAATGATAATTCGAGTAGAGATTCTTTTCAATTTGTAACTAATAATGTAAAGCAGGTATCCTCTGGGTATAATCATACGATGGTTTTATTAAATAATGGGACATTGTTGGCTGCCGGACTTAATAATAATGGGCAACTTGGCACAGGAGATGAATTCAATAGAAACTCTCTTATTAAAGTTGCAGATAATGTAAAATTCGTAAGTTCTGGAGATAAATTTACTATTATTATTAAAAATGATAATTCAGTATGGGCAACTGGGGATAATTCTGATGGGCAACTTGGTATGAGTGGTTTTAACTCCACATATACATTTGTCAAAGTTCTTGAATTATAATAGAAAAAAACCTCACACTATTTTCAACAAAAATAGTGTGAGGAGAGCATTTATTGATAAGCTTTCACTCTCACAAGAGATAACGAAGTGATTTTATTTCTTCTTAAAAATTTTTCTTAAGTAATAAGTGAGCATCGAAGCAATAAATATAGAAGAATATGTTCCAGAAATAAATCCGATTGTCAAAATAAGAGCAAAATTCTTAAGAACAATTCCTCCGAATAGATAGAGAGCAAGAGAGACAAATATTGTTGTTAAAGCAGTAATGATTGTTCTATTGAGTGTTTGAGTTGTTGCTTTATCAATAAGCAAAGCAAAATCTTCCATCGGAGAAAGTTGATGAAGCTCTCTTATCCTATCAAACACCACAATTGTATCATTTACAGAATATCCAAGTACAGTAAGAATAGCTGCTATTATTGTTATATCTATAGGGATTTTTAAGAACAAAGTAAAAGCAAGCATCATAATGGCGTCGTGAATTAAAGCTACAATTGCACCAAAAGAGTAAAAAATATCAAATCTTACAAGTATATAAAAAAGAATAAGTATAGAAACAACAATAAGAAGCTGTATAGCCTTACCTGCAAAAGTCTCTCCTATTTTTGGTTCTACTATTTCTCTCCCTCTTATATCCACACTTCCCTTACCAAACTTATTTTCAAGATTGTTAATAGTTTCAGTGATAACTTTTTCAGAATCATCTCCAGTTTTAATAGGGAGAGTTATCATAAATTCTCTTTCTTCGGGATTACCTACAACAGTTATCTCTGCATCAATTTTGTTTTCAGCAAATAAAGTTCTTAAACTTTTTATATCAGCTTCTTTGTTTTTTATTACACACTCAATTTTGATACCACCTTTGAAATCAATTCCCAGATAAAAACCTTTATTTACAAAATAAAGGTAGATTCCAAAAGCAAAAAGAATTAAAGAAATAATACTTACTTTAAAAAACTTAGTAAAAGGAATTGTTTTTTCAAATAGCTTTCCAGAAACTATTACATCGTTTTTATTTTCATTCATATGAGTCCCCTTTAGATTAAAATCTTTTTAGGCTTAAAAATATCAAGCCAGCTATCAAACAAAAATCTGGTTATGAATAGTGCAGCAAAAACGTTGGCTATAATACCAAACAAAAGTGTTAAACCAAAGCCCTTTATTGTACCTGTTCCAAGCACGTAGAGAGCGACTGCTGCAAATATTGTTGTTATGTTAGCATCAAGAATCGTTGACCTTGCATGAAGAAAACCATTGTCTAAAGCATGCTTAAATAAGCTTGAGTTTCTCATTTCCTCTCTGATTCTTTCATAGATTATAACGTTAGCATCTACTGCCATACCGACGGTGAGAGCAATACCTGCAATACCTGATAATGTAAGCGTGGCTTTAACAGCAGCAAGTAAAGCAAGAAGATAAAATATATTGAAAGCAAGTGCAATTGAAGCAATAAGACCACCAAATTTATAGTATATAATCATAAATAATAAAACTAAGATAGAACCAATTATCATAGCTTTACCACTGTCAATTATCGAATCTTTACCGAGTGTAGGGCCAATAATTCTTTCCTGTACAACCTGAAGTTTGACAGGTAAGGCACCTGACTTAAGTATGTTTGCAAGAAAAACAGTTTCTTCAAGTGTAAAACTACCAGTTATCTGTCCACTACCTCCACTTATTTCCTGTCTTATAGATGGGGCACTTTTTATTCTTCCATCAAGCACTATGGCTAACCTTTTACCTACATTTTGAGCAGTGACTTCAGCGAATACATCAGCACCCTCATCTGTCATTTGAAAACTTACTATAGGCTTACCATAAGGATCAGTGTCAGAACGAGCATCTTTAACCATAGAGCCATCAAGCTCAACTTTTTTCTTTAATACAAGCCAGCCTCTTAGTTTTGGTATTCCATACTCATCATTTTCCCAGTATGAATACCAATCAGAGTCTTCTGGCATCTTAAATGTCTCTGGAACTTTATCTCTTGAAATCACATAACCCTGTCTATCTGTTGCACCAAGTCTTGCAAGTTCTTCCATAGCCTTTTCATCAACTATGTGGAATTCAAGTCTTCCAACTTTATTTAAAGCCTCTCTGATAAGCTGGGGGTTATTAAGACCGGGAAGTTCTACGGAAATTCTTCCTTCAAATGTTTTTCTTATAACAGGTTCTGCTACTCCAAACTGGTCCATTCTGTTTCTTAATACCTCAAGGCCTCTTTCAAGAGCATCAGCCTTTTCTTTTTCAAAAACTTCTTTCACCTTTTCTTCATCTTCATATTTCTCTAAAAGTTGCTTTTTTAATTCTTCTTCATCTACCTGAAGAGTTAAATTAACACCACCTTGAAGGTCAAGCCCTAAACTTATTGTTTTACTTCTTATCTGCTTAAGCTCAAAAACCTTTTTCTTTATTTCAGCACTTTGAATCTCAAGTTCATCCTGAGAAATTTTGAGTAATTCTTTATCTTTTTCAGGTATATAAAAATACCATTGTATTGTTGGCATCAAAACCCATAAACCAAAAACAACTGTGAGAACTAAAAAAATCAACTTCCCCAGCTTGCCCATAAAAACCTCCAAAAGATATCAGTAATTATTTTTTAATGACTTCTACAACAGAGCCTTTCAAAACCTCTATTTTAGAATCTGCACTTTTTACATAGATAGTTTTATCACCTATAAATTCAACAGTTCCATAAATACCACCACTGAGCAAAACTTTATCTCCAATTTTCATCTCGTTAATTTCTTTCTGAAGTTTCTTTCTTCTTCTATTCTCTGGTAAAATTAACACAAGATAGAATACAACAAAGATTCCAACTAAAAGAAGTAACTGAGGCATTCCAGCACCAGCAGGTGCACCACCAGCAGGAGCAGCCTGCATAAACAATCCAAAATTCATAATCTCCTCCAAAAAAATAGAGCATTTATTAATTATAAATGATAATTTAACCTTCGTCAAAAAAAAAGATAAAAAAATTATACTTGAAAAATCATTCAAAAAAAATTAAAATAAACTATGAATTTTAAAGAAGTAAAAGAAAATTTTGAAAAACTGATAAATACAATAGAAAAAATTCACGGACCTATAGTAAATAAAAGAAAAGATTTCGCTTCAATAAAAGAAAAATTGCTGGATATTTGTGAAGAGGGAACTTCTATAGCAAATCAATTAAAATCTATGCTTGATGAAAAAAATCAAATTACGAAGGTTTTAGAAGAAAAAACAAGAATTCTTGAGACTCTTATTTCAAAATTAAATGTGGCAATTTTTATTTTTGATGTTGATGAAAATGAGAATTTTATATTTCAAGAATTAAATCCCACTCACGAAGAGCTTACGGGTTTCAAGACAGAAGAAATTAAGGGTAAGAAACCAAAAGATTTTTTACCTCCTGAAATAGCCAATGAAATAGAAAAAAACTATACAAAATGTGTTGAATCTAAAAGGGTCATAGAATATGAAGAAAAGTTGTTTCTTAAAGGGAAGAAACCTGGTGGCTTACAAGGTTAATTCCTTTAATAAATGAAGAAGATAGGGTTTACAGAGTTATTGGAGCATCCATAAATATAAATAATTATAAAGAAGCAATTGAAGAACTTGATATTAAGAATAACCTTGCAGAAAGTGTATTTAAAATAACACCCATACCGATTTTTTCAAAAGATAAAGATTTAAGATTCAATAATTGTAATGAGGCTTTTGAAAATTTGTTTGATATTAAAAAAGAAGCATTACTTAAGATAGAAAATAATTCTATCTTTGGGGATAAGATCAAAGATATTGTTAATGAAAAAGAAAAAGAATTAAAAATTAATAAAAATCCTCTCACATTTGAAGTAGAAATGGATGAAAGAAATTTAATATTCAAAATTATGCCTATAATTACAGAAGATGTTTTTAATGGTTATGTGTGTAGCATAATCGATATATCGGAACAAAAGAAATACCAGAAACTTCTTGAAACCTTAGCAATAAAAGATGAGTTAACAGGATTATACAATAGGAGAGGTTTATCAGATTTTATAGAAAGAGAGTGGAAAAATGCGATAAGGCAAAAACAACCTATTTCGATTTTAATGATAGATGTTGATAATTTCAAGAAATATAATGACAGTTATGGACATCAGCAAGGTGATAAGTGTCTCAAATCTATTTCTGAAGTAATGATTAAAAATGTATATAGACCAGCGGATATAGTTTCAAGGATTGGTGGAGAAGAATTTTTAATCATACTTCCGAATACTAATTTTCAAGGTGCCCTCAAAGTTGCAGAAAGAATAAGACAGGAAGTTTTTAAGTTAAAAATTCCTCATAAACATTCAGATTATGGTGTGATAACTATCTCAATAGGAATTTCTACCTCTGTGCCCGGAAAGTTTGAAAAATATGAGGAACTAATAGATGATGCTGACAAGAACCTTTATATTGCAAAATCAAAGGGTAAAAATAGAATTGAAGGATTTTATTATCCATAAAATAAACCCCTTCTTTTGTTTTAAAAAAAATCGTCTTATTTTATAATAAATTATGAGATGGAAAAATTTTAATAAGAGAAAAAAGATTGGAGTTTTGATACATCAGTATCAAAAAGAAATATGGGAAAGTTTAGTTGCAAAAGCAAATCAAGTTGACTTAGATCTTTTATTTTTTGTAGGTCGGTCATTAAACTCTCCATATGAAACAGAAATTCCCCAGAATTTTATATATGAAATACCGGACAAATCTTTTATAGATGGGCTTATAATATTTTCTGGAACACTTGCAAACTTTATGAGTAAAAATGAATTTGAAAATTTTTTGATGAAATTCAAGGATATTCCGTCTGTGAGTTTATTTCTTGAAATAAAAGAAGTGCCATCTATACTTATAGATAATAAAAGAGGTATAAAAGGAGTTTTACAACATCTATATGAAAAACATAAACTCAGAAAATTTGCTTTTATAAAAGGTCCAGATGAAAACATTGATGCTATAGAGAGATACGATGCCTTTATTGAGTTCTTAAAAGAAAAAAAATTAGATATTAATAGCGAATTCATCTTGAATGGAGATTTCAGATTTGAAGCAGGGATAGAAGCATTAAAAAATCTTGGAGAAAGAATAAAAGAAGTAGATGCGATAGTATGTGCAAATGATAATATGGCAATAGGGGCATTAAATTATATAAAAGAGAATATTAAACAGCAGATTTTTATAACTGGTTTTGATAATATTGTTTCTTCAGAAGGGACAATTCCTCCATTAACGACTGTTGATATAAATCTTAAGATGATGTGTGAGAAATCCATTGAAGTGATAAATGAGTTAATAGATGGGAGAGATGTTCCTGAAAAGATTTATATAGAACCAACTCTTATTATTAGAGAATCCTGTGGTTGTAAAAACAGCGAGAATCAACACCCTTCAATAATGGCAATAGAAAAAGTAAAAGATGCTTTTTCATTATATGTGAAAAATAGTCTTGAGGATACGGGGGAACTTTTAAATTTGATAATTGATCATGGTATAAAGTTTAAAAATTTAATTTCAATACTTGATACAAAAGATATAGAAAAAATAATTGATTTTTTAGAATACGTTACGACGAGAACCAAACAATCAGAGAAGAATAGGCTGAACAATTTCTATAATGAAATTTTAATGCTACGAATATTAACAAGAGATATAAGTTGTGATATTTCTATTGAAGAATTAAAAACTCATCTTATCGAAAAAGTTGGCCTTCTTGGAATAAAAGATTTTTATTTATTTCTTTTTGAAAGGATTTTCATAGATTCTCTGTATAAAAACAATATTAAACTTGAACTTGCTTTAGAAAATTCAAGAAAAGTAAATCCAGAAGATAGAAGTATAAAAATACTTTCTTCTCTGAGAGAAGGAGAAAATTTTATATTTCTTCCTCTTTCAGGTAAGACAGATGTTTATGGATTTATAGTAATAAATTATCTTGCAAATGATTTGCTTTACGAAATTCTACGTGAACAATTAAGTAGCACAATTAAATATGTTTACGTATTTCAAGAAAAAACAGAAACAGAAAAGCAGCTTGAAAAAGCTCTTAATAACCTCAATAATCTTAATAAAAAATATTTTTCAATGCTTGAGTACTTACCATCTGCAATATTTGAGATAAATGATGATTTTTCTGTTGAATTTTTGAATAAAAATGCAAAAGAACTCATTATGGTAGATGAAGAAAATACAAAAATTAATTTTTTAGATTTTGTTTTTCCTGATGATAGAAACAGATTTTATGAATTATATAAAAAAATGAAAAATGGCAAAGAACTTTCAGAACTTCAGGAATTAAGACTTACAAAAAGAAGTGGGGCAATAATACATTTTTTGTTTAATACTGTTCCTTTAATAAAAGAAAAAGAGATTTCTGGAATGAGAATAAGCGGTTTTGATATAAGACCAATTCTTTCAAAATCTTTGTCAGTAGATGAAGAGTTTTTTAAGGAATTTTCATTAAGTCCAAGAGAAAAAGAAGTATTAAAACTCTGGATACAGGGTTATCAAATCAAAGAGATAGCTTCAACTTTATTTATTGCAGAAAGTACAGTTAAAATACATATTGGTTCAATTTATTCAAAATTGGATGTTAAGAATAAGGCAGAATTTTTTGAATTTATTAAGAATTATCAGATCAAAAAATTTGGCTATGAATCATTTCTATTTTCTATTTTAAGCCAGCTTATCAAAAATTAAAATACTACCTGAGGTAGTATAAAAATATTACTTCAAGTATTATATCTCTTTTTTAAAAACTAATATAATTTAATATGAAAAAAAGGGCGGAGGTGCATTTAATATATGAAAAGGATTTTTATTTTTACAATTATGCTATATAGCATAATTGCTGGATGTTCAAATGCTCCTTCTGAAGAAGGGGGTTCCTCTTCATCATCTTCTGAAGGATTGATACCTTCCACAGATCCAGGTGGAACAAATTTTTTTGAGGCAACCATTATTGAAACTTCACGAAGTGGTAAAAAGTTCAGCTTTGTTACAAATTTAATTTCGACAAATATTGATACCGCTAACGTTACAATTGTGTTGAGGCCTGAGAAATCATATCAGAAAATCATAGGTATTGGTGGATCTTTTACTGAATCGAGTGCCTTTGTTTTGAAACAAGTTTCATCAGCAAAAAGAAATGAAGTTCTTGAGGCTTATTTTGGGACTAATGGAGCAGCTTATACTCTTACAAGAACTCATATTGGTTCCTGTGATTTTACGGTAAACGGAAAATATACCTATGCAGATGATAGTAACGATGTTAATCTGGATAACTTCAGTGTTGCTCCAGATGAGGACGATCTTATTCCACTTATTCAGGATGCAATTTCAACGGCAGCAGCAGATGGAAATTCTTTTAAAATTATGGCTTCTCCATGGACGCCACCTGTCTGGATGAAAAGTGGTGGAGTAAGTGGTGGTTGGTATGGCGGTTCTCTATTAGTTTCTCATTACACAAATTTTGCAAGATATATGTCAAAGTATATTACTGAGTATAAGAACAGGGGTATAAATATCTGGGCTGTAAGTCCAATAAACGAACCAGGTGGAAATGGAAATACTTTCGAGAGTTGTATATTCAGTGTATTACAGGAAAGAAATTATGTAAATCAGGCTTTAGGTCCAATACTTGCTAATGATCATCCTGAAGTTTTAATACTTGGCTTTGATCATAATAGGGATGCAATGGATGGCTGGGCAAGTGTTCTCTATGATTCTCCATATATAGATGGGCTTGCTGTACACTGGTATTCGAGTACTACAAATACATATAACTCAGAGTTTATAAAGGTTTATAACAGAAATACAAACAAAATTATTATTCATTCTGAAGGTTGTATTGATGCTTATGATATTAACACAGAAGGAGACTGGTGGAATGATGACTGGTGGTGGCAGACTAATGCTACAGACTGGGGATGGGATTGGGGAAATAGGGCAATTCATCCAAAATATGTGCCTGTCTATAGATATGCTGTTGATATTATTGAAACAATAAATAGCTATAATATGGGATGGATAGACTGGAATATTGTACTTGATAGAAATGGTGGACCAAATCATGTAAATAACTGGTGTGGAGCTCCTGTGTTAATAGATACTAACACACAGGAAATATTTTACACCCCAATATATTACGTAATGAAACAATTTTCAAGGACTATAAGACCTGATTCAGTAAGAATAGAGAAAATATCTACACACACAAATCTTTATATACTTGCTATCAAAAATCCAGATAGTGATAGCCTTATGGAGGGGAAAATCTCTGTTCATATACTTAATACTGGTGCTGAAAAAATAAATTATAGCCTGAGATTGAGAAATACAAAGATTGATTATTCTATAGATGGAAATACATTACAGACTTTAGTTATAAAAATCTTGTAAATACAAAAAGGAGGAGAATTTTTATGAAAGTTTACAAGTATCTTTTAGCTTTAACAGTGTTAGCTATTTTTGCTTCATGTAGCACGACACCTTCTTCAAGCGGTGGTGGTGGCGGAACAGTAGTATCATCATCTTCTTCTTCAACTCCAACTTCTTATGTTGATCCAGTTATTGCTACTCTTACTAATGAAGTTATTGTTCTTTGTTCTGATGATACCACTCTTGGTACTCCAATGGACGTTGATTATAACAATCCTAATTCAACAACAACACACGCTGTAAGATTTGATCCATGGGGTGGTGGTAATGCAACTGCATATCTTGCTGCAACAACAGAAACAGATGAACATTTAAATGTTATTCAGGTTGATGTTGCTGGTTCAAGTGGTTGGGGTGGTGGAGCTGGATTTCAGCTTACAAACAATGGTTTGACACAGGGAACAAATCTTACAAGATTTGCAAATGGTTATATTGTTCTTGATGTTAAACTTCCAGCAGGTTCTCCAAATTTTAAGATTACTATTGAAAATGGCGCATATCCAAATGCAGTCACATCAGCGGAGATTATAATAGGTGCAGGAACATATGGAGAATCAAAGAATGGTATGTGGCATAGTATTGCTATACCTATATCTCATTTCCTTAATGGGACATATACTCAGTCTCATCTTGCAAATGTTGCAAGTCCATTCCAGATCAGAACACTTGATATGACTGGAAGTGCTACTTTCTATGTAGATAGAATCTACTGGGCAAGATAACCTTCTTAACATACTGGCTGGTAGTTTTTCTCACTACCAGCCAGATTTTTATTGTTTTTATTTTTTAAAGTTTTCAGGAGGTTATATGAAAAGAGATTTTTTGAGGATATTAGTTACTCTTTTTGTTCTGGAAGTGATTTTTTCATGTTCTACAACACCAGAAAGTAGTAGTGGAGGTAGTAGTGGAACTACCAGTAGCTCTTCTTCTATAGTTCTTACGGATGAAATGTTTCTTGATAATTATGAGATTCCAGCCAGTGAACTAAGAAAAATAGAACCCTGGGCAAATTCTATTTGCTATTCGGGCTATAGGCTTGGTCAGGCACCGGGAACTTCTTATCCTACTTATGAACAGGTTTATGCGGATCTCATAATTCTTACAAATCAGTGGAAGTATATCAGAATGTATGATACGGGACCTCATTGTGAGACAGTTCTTAAGGTAATTGATGATCATAATCTTCCACTTAAGGTTTATATGGGTGTTGCTATTGGTTATCCTGCTTCAAGCTGGGCAGAGAGATTCAGAACTGTTTCAAACTATCCAGCAGCTTGCTGGCAGAATGATACAAACCAGATTACAAATTTATTCAGACTTTATAATATGTATTCAAATCATATTATTGCTGTGTCAGTTGGAAATGAGATACTTGTTGACTGGTCAGATCATCAGGTTCCGGGACCGATTTTATTTTCTTATCTTAAATGGGTAAGAAGTAATGTAAATGTACCAGTTGGTGTTGATGAAGATATTGGCTATTGGCTTCTTGACAACAGCCATTTTCAGAATGGAAAATATTGGAGTTATATTGTTAAGGCAAGCGACTTTGTGGCGGCACATATATATCCTTGTAAAATCGGTAAATGGGTTTCTGCTTTGAGTAATACTACTGAATCTTTTATCTATACAACAAATCAGTACTATAAACTATCAAATATGGTAGTGGCAAGTAATTTTACAAGACAGGTTTTGGTAGGAGAAGGCGGATGGGCTACAGGTGGAACATTTGAAGGTGTAGTAAATACAGCTTTACTCTGTGAAACAAACCAGAAGACACATTATAATGATATAGTAAATTGGGCTTCTAATGATAATGTTTTATACTTCTGGTTTGAAGCTTTCGATGAATATTGGAAAGGCGGACCTACTGACATTGAGAGATATTGGGGACTTTTCTTTGATTATGGTGGAACAAATAGGGTTGCAAAATATGCAATGTATGATTATTATACAAATTGTCAGTATGATATAGCTATACCTTATCTATCAAGCTGGAGCAATCTTATAGATCCAACTAGGCCACCTCAGTGGTAATTTGTGATAATAGTCAGCCCTGTTAATGGGCTGACTATTATTTTTTAACACTTGTTTTGACAAACAAAGTTTTTTAATTTAAAATAATATAAAGGAAAATCGGAGTGTAGCGCAGTTTGGTTTAGCGCACTACCTTGGGGTGGTAGGGGTCGCCAGTTCAAATCTGGCCACTCCGAATTTTTATTATGTCTATAAAATATTTGCATATACTTTGTCCTCCAGTATGGGAGAAGTTACCTCCTCTTGGGCCTGCTTATTTGTTGTCTTATCTTAAAAATGAAAAAATAGACACATATTTTTATGATTTGAATGCTTTACTTTACAGAGTTGCACCAATTGATTTTAAAAAAAACTGGACAATTAACCCTTCATATGTTGAGGTTAATTTTTTTCAATATTTCTTTACAAATCATTATGAGTATTTTGAAAATCTTCTTAATATAATTGAAAAAAATAAGATAAAGATAGTTGGTTTTTCTTTTTTTAATACAAACAAGAACTTCTGTTTTAAAACTATTAATTTCATTAAGAAAGAATTTCCTGAGGTTAAAATTTTAGCTGGTGGACCAGAAGTTTTCAGCTTTTATGTGAATAATCTATTCAATTACAATCTTGTAGATAATTTTGTGGTTGGAGAAGGTGAAAAAGCTCTTCTTGATTTATTAAGAAATAGAGGGGAAAAATTAATAGTTTTTGATTCTTTAAAGGAGATAGATTTTTTCCCAGACTTTGATGAGTTTGATTTAAGTATTTACTCAAGGAAAAAATCTTTACCACTAATGCTTGGACGAGGATGCATTAATAAATGTAATTTTTGTTCAGAGAGGCTACTTTATAAATACTATAAAGCTAAAAAATTGGATTTAATTCAAAAATCCATTCATTATTATAAAAATAAATATCAGGTTAAATGGTTTACGTTCTATGACTCAATGTTAAATGCAAATTTAAAGATATTTGAAAGGCTTGTTGATGAACTTATAAATTATGATATTAGCTGGGATGCTCAAATGGGAATAAGAAGTGATATGCCAGAGGAATTATTTTTTAAGATGAAAGAATCAGGCTGTGTAAATTTATTCATAGGACTTGAAGCGGGTTCAGATAGTTTATTACAAAAAATGAATAAAAATTTTACAACAAAAGAAGCAGAAAGTTTTTTTATTAAGCTCAATAAGGCAAATATACATTTTGAAGTTAGTTTGATAGTAGGTTATCCAGATGAGACTGAAGATGAGTTTAATGAAACATTACTTTTTTTATTAAGAAACAAAGAATTCATTCCCAAAATAGCACAGGTGAGTGTTTTCAGAAATTATGCTGGTGTAAATGCAAGAAAAATAACGAAAATTGAGGAACAGCTTGCCTTAAAAAAACTTGAAAGAATGGTTGATTTTTTTGAAAGAAATAATTTTAATTATACAAAAAGCTATATAAATAATCTTATTTGAAAACTTTAAATTTTTGTTTCTGTGTGTTAAAATAAATTGTGGAGGCTATATATGATATTTATTGTTTTGGCACTCTTAATAAATTTTTCATACTCCCAGCAGATTACTCCAAAAGAAGAGTTTGCAAATATACATTCTTCATTACTAACAAAACTTCCTGATTCTTTTACTGGGGAGCTTAATTCTAAAAATATTCAAAAAAATTTGAATAATATACCAAAAGATTCATATCTTAACAAAAATGCAAGGGTTTATGTTGAAGTTAGTTATAACAAAACAAATGGAGTTAATTTCATTGTAAGGAATGTTGACGAATTATATAGAGATTTGTATAAAAATCTTTCAAAGCAGATTTTTGCTTTTGACCTTCTATTATCAAAGGCAAGCCCAAATTTGCTTGATAAGTATGATATTATTAAAGAACTTGATACCGAAACGGCAAGCATTTTTTCACTCAGGATCAAAAACTCAGAAAATAAAGTTTCACTTTACATTGATAAACAGGTGAACAAAATTTTAAGAATTGACTATTCAATGGGAAAGAATTTTACTACATCCACGCTTATTTTATACAAGGACATAAAAAATTATTCAATACCATATAAGTTTATTACTAAAAATATTACATCGAAGGAAAGTTCTACTCCTGAATTTTATGAGATTGATAATATTCAAATAAAATAGCCCACTTTTCAAAATCAAGGCTTTCTGGTCGAGAAAATGGGTTGATAGAAAGTTTTTCAAGTTCACTTTCCGAAAAATTAAGCTGCTTGAGATTGTTGAAAATTGTTTTTCTTCTTTGCGAGAAGGCTTTTTTAATAAATTCTGAAAAGCTGGTTTGTGAAAAATCACATCTTTTTTTGTTTATGCTAATTACTAAAGAATCCACTTCTGGAACAGGGAAAAAACAATTTTTTGATACGGGAAATAATTTGTTTATTTCAAGATAAAAGTGTGAGATTATAGAGGTTAGACCGTAATTTTTTGTGTCTGGTTTTGCAAGCATTCTATCTACAAACTCCTTTTGAAGCATCAGGACACCAGATTTTAACTTGTCTTCTTCTATGAATTTTCTTATTGCCTCTCCAGAGATTGAGTAAGGTAGATTTGACAGAAAAAATAATTCTTTTTCTTCAATAAGATTTAAATCAAATTTTAAAAAATCCTCATGGAATAGTATGAAGTTTTGATCATTAAGATTTTCTTTGAGAAGCTGATAAACTTTTCTGTCTATTTCTACTCCATAAAGTTTTTGGTTTCTTTCTAAAACCAACTTTGATAATGCACCAGCACCACACCCTACTTCAAAAATACTCATATTCAGAGGAACATTTTCGATTATTTTATTTGCTATATTTCTGTCGATTAAAAAGTTTTGGCCTCTGTTTTTTGATAAAAAGATATTTTTTTCTTGAAATGTTTTTTTTAAAAAATTTATAGAAAATGGGTCATAAATTTCATTCATCACCGATGCCCAGTTTTTTTTCTATTTTATTAAGCCTTTTTAACATTTCAGGTAATCTTCCAAGAGAAGCTATAATTCTTTTTTCTTCCATTACTGGTCTTGCTGGAGTTCCAAACATAACTTCTCCACTGGATATTTTTGCTTTTGATTCTACACCTGATTGAGCAAGAATAACAACATTATCTCCTATTTCAACATGATCGGCTATTCCAACCTGACCAGCAAAAATGCAATTTTTACCAACAATTGTGCTACCTGCTATACCAACCTGTGCTACAATAATAGAATTTGCTCCAATATGAACATTATGAGCTATGTGGACAAGATTATCAATCTTTACACCATCTTCTATAACTGTTTCTCCTATGGTTGCTCTATCAATAGTAACACCAGCTCCAATTTCAACATTATTTCCAATTCTTATAATGCCAATCTGAGGAATTTTGTAGCTAACACCATTTTCCTGATAATATCCAAAACCATCACCACCTATTACAGCATTATGGTGTATGATAACATTATCTCCAATTTCTATATTTGAATCAATTTTAACGCCACTTTTTATGATACAATTTTTGCCTATCTTTACATCTCTTCCTATGAAACAATTAGAATAAATTACAGTATTTTCACCAATTGTAGTCCCAGAAAGAACTGTTGTGAAAGGAAATATAAATACATCTTTACCTATCTTTACTTCATTTTCAAAGTAAACTCCATCAAAAGGAGAAGGCTTAAGAATTGGTTTGATATTTTTATATTTATTGAATATATCGAGCAGTTTTGCAAAGGCCTCTTTTGGCTTTTTTACAGAAATATATGGTTTTTTAGAAGAAGTTAAACCTTCTGGAAGAAGAAGAGCTGAAACGTTTGAGTCTTCCATTTGACTTAAAAATTTTTCACTTTCAACATAAGCTATGGTGTTAGTTTTTTGATAGTTCAAATCTGAAACTCCATTTATTTCAGTGTCATCCCCCATCAACTTTCCATCAAGGATTTTTGCTATTTCTGATAATTTCATAAAAACCTCTATTTAAAATAATATCTCAAGTTTCCCCATGTTAACATAAATATCCATATCTATTAAACCCTCTTCTTCGTTGAGGTAATAAAAATAATCGTTAGACATTACAAAACTTTCAGGAATATTAAGGTAAGATACAAAAGAACTGAGTTTTAACCTTACAGGATTTGATTTACCAATTTTTATCTTAATATCTCCAAAGTTATTTGTTATCACAATCTTTTTTATGCTGGCATTATCTATATATAGATAGCCACTATTCATTTCACAAAACAATTCTTCAACTTTCATTTTGCTTGATAACTTGAGACTACCACCAGAAATCAATGATTTTATATAAATATTTTTCTTTTTATCAAGGAAAATTTCAGACTCTCCTGTAAAGTTAATAAGATTTATATAAAAATCCTTTTGATTAAAATTTGTGGAAATATTGCCCATTAAGCCAACTTTTTTTATTTCACATAAATATTTATTTCCACCATAAATGGTAAGATTTCCAACAAGATTTTCGATGTCCAGATAAATATTTGTGAAATTTTTATCTTTTTTTTCTGAGTATTTAAAACTTTTTTCACAGGAAAAAAATAATAAAAATATGAGAAAAATGAATTTTAAGATTCTCATTTATTCTCCGTCTTTTTAAGTAGCTCAGAGAGTTTATCAGCTACATCCTTACCACCGGGAGCACATTTGTTAGTAGTTGATTCCTTTTTGAAAACTGCCTCGGCATATTGTTCACATCCCGGAAAACCGCAAGCTCCACAGTTATAAGCTGGCAAAGCAGCAATCATTTCTTCAAGTATTGGGTCTTTTTTGACTTCAAATACTTTGCTGAAAATAGCGATCATTGAACCAAGAATGAGGCTTAATCCTAACATTACTAAAATAGAATTGAGCACCAACATTGTCTTACTCCTGATTATAATATATAAAGTATAATTTTTTTTTTACATAAATTCAACTTATTTTAATATAATTTTCTTGACATTTTGGATATTTATTTTAACATATAAACACTACAAAAAGAGAGAATATTTAATGAAAAAATTAAATATAGTCTATGTTGCAACTGAATCTGTTCCTTTTGCAAAAGTCGGGGGTCTTGCTGATGTCGTTGGAGCTCTTGCAAAAAACATCAAAAAGTTAAGTCCTGATATAAATGTATCCCTTTTTCTACCTTTTTATAAAACAATAAAAGATTTTATAGCTACGAATAATGTCCCGATGAAACTTTTAAAAAGTTTTGAAGTTAAAGTTGATGATAAAAAGCAAAAGGCCGAAATTTTTGAGGTTGTTTACGAAAATATCAACTGTTATTTTGTTAATCAACCTCTCTATTTTGATAGAGATGGAATTTATATTGATGTGAACACAGGCAGTGATTATGCGGATAGTCTTGAAAGACTTACCTTTTTTTCTAAGACGGTTATTGAGACATTAAAACATATTAACATTGCACCAGATATAATTCAGGTAAATGATTGGCAGACAAGCCTTATCCCTGTATTTCTTAAAGCAGATCCAGATTATATTGATTTTTTTAAAAATACAAAATCAATCCTTCTCATTCACAATTTATCATATCAGGGAATATTTTCTGTAGATCAATATAATATTATTGGGCTTGATTGGAAGCATTTTAACAAAGATGAACTTGAATTTTATGGTTATATTAATTTACTCAAAGGTGGAATTGTTTACTCAGATTGCATAATAACGGTGAGTGAAACATATGCGAGAGAAATTCAGACTGTAGAATACGGTAATGGACTCGAAGATATTCTTCAAAAGAAAAATAATGAAAAGAGACTTTTTGGCATAGTTAATGGTGTTGATTATGAAGAGTGGGATCCTTCAACAGATGTATATCTCAAAAATAAATACAACATCAATTATGATTTTGATTCCCTTGAAAACAAAACAAAGATAAAAAAATTGTTTCTTTCGGAAAATGGTATTAACAAACCTGATATTTCAAAACCTGCTATTTCGATTATTTCGAGACTTGTAGATCAGAAGGGTTTTGATATAATATTTCAGGTTATAGAGGAGATTGTAAACCTTGATGTTTATTTTATTGCTTTAGGAACAGGTAAGAGGGAATATGAACTTAAACTCAAAGAGATAAAGGAAAAATATCCATCAAATGTTATTACTTTTACTGAATTTAATGTGCCACTTTCACATTACATTGAGGCTGCAAGCGATATCTTTATTTTGCCTTCAAGATTTGAACCCTGTGGTTTGAATCAGCTTTATAGTTTAAGATATGGGACAATACCAGTAGCAAGAAAAACAGGTGGGCTTGCTGATACACTTAAAAATAATGAAAATGCTTTTCTTTTTGAAAGATATTCTCCAGAAGATTTTTTAGAAACATTGAAGAAGGCTGTCAATATGTATAGGAATGATAAAGAAAAATGGAATAAAATGATAGAAAAAGGAATGAAAGAAAGATGGGACTGGCAAAAATCAGCAAAAAAATATCTTGAGATATATCTGAGTCTTGGTTAAATCATTTCTTGGATAGTTTTGACAATACCAAAAACTGCTTTGTAGTTGATGAAAGATTTAAGTCAGTTGAAAGTTCAAAGTTAAAAGTTGAAAGTTGTGTTTGACGAAGGCTGTAAAAACTGACTTTTCTTTATATAAAAAAGGAAAATTTAATTTTTAAATTTTTGTTTGTTTTAAACCTCTGCCGGTAAACTTTCTTATTAGCGACAGATTTCTCACTTTTATAGGCTGTCCTTTTTAACTGAGGCAACAAGGATGTTGCCGTTGAGGTTGCTTCAACAGACTCAGCAACTCGTTAAGCCTGTGTTGACATTCCTTCATTTTCACGGGCAACTTAGCGGAGATGGTGTAAGTTTTGTTCGTGAGCAGATGGTTTAACGCCCGATTTGTTTGAACCCGTCCTTTGTATAATTTAAGAAAAATATGTTAATAGAGGTAAGAAAGAATGTTAAAGAAAAAAGTTTTCAAAGGACGGGTGAGTTATCGGGCGTCCATCTGCGAACGAATACAAAACAAACCATCGGAGCTACTTTGCCCGTGAAAATGAGGCTTTTCTTTGGGTCACCTTTCTTTTTGCCAAAAAGAAAGGTGGCAAAGTGTCTTACGACACTTTTTTTCGCATTGACAAAAGAAAGTAACATTAAGTCACGTTGTGTGACTTTTGACAAAAAGCCTGTGCTGAGTTTTGCAAAGCAAAAAGGTGACGATTTGGCTTGCCAAATTTCCCCACAAAAAGTTAAAAAAAATTGAACGAAATCGTTAATTAATTTTAAAAAATATTTTAAATATTTGTAAATTTTATCAAAAAAAAGTATAATTATTTGAAAAAATTAAAAACGGGGGTTTTTATGGAGAGAAAACCATATTTTACAGAAATTGAGGGGGAAAGGGTTATTTTTCTTGACTACACAAATATCTTGCCCGATGAAATTCCTATCTTCAATCAAGCCATTAAAGAATTTCTTTTAAAATGCGAGGAATGCAAAGAAGGAGAGATGTTTTTTCTTGCTGACAGCACTGGGCTAAAATATACACTCAAGACAATAAGGGATTTTACAAGTCTTTCAAAGGTTACAGGGAAATATTCCAAAGCCACAGCAATCTATGGAATGACTCTTGAAATCAAAAAACTATACAATGCGGCTTTAGCACTTGCTGGAAGAAGTAAAGAACAGATTCAAATATTTGAAACTAAAACGGAAGCTGTTGGCTGGTTATCAAGAAGAATTTTAGAAGAAAGAGAAAAAAAGAAAAAATTATTTGAATAATATTTTTGTTTGTCTTTTTTAAACAAATCTTTTGACAATTAAACTTAAAAAAGCTAAAATTTTTCTTGATGGAAAAAGAGCTGATTTTAAAATTCAAAAGAAAGGAAAAATTTGAGGAAATTCTTCTACTTCTTTCTGCTATGAGAATAAATTTTCAGGTAAAAGTAGAAAAGAGTATAAAATTAATAATTGTTTCTCCAGAAAATAGAAAAGATGCCCTGACTCAAATATTATTATACAGAAAAGAAAACAAAAAAATTCAAGAAGAAAAAATCGAAGAACCTTTCAATTATATAGCTTATTATTCAATAATATTTATATTTTTCGGACTTTATGCCTTTCAAATGTTTGAAAGGGTTTTTTATAGTGATTTTAATTTATTAAATCTCGGGGCTCTTGATGTTGAAAAAGTAAGAAATGGAGAATTCTATAGGCTTGTTACGGCTTTAACTTTACATTCGGATTTTGTTCATATTGTCTCAAATGCTTTATTTGGGGGATTTATTTTTTATTTTCTATTTAAAAAAGCTGGAACAGGAATAGGCTGGTTTATGGTTTTAATTTCTGGAATTTCTGGAAATATTTTATCTTCAATTATTGAACCATCTGGTTTTGTTTCCATCGGCTCATCAACAGCTTGTTTTGGGGGGCTTGGTATTCTTACATCATTAAGAATTTTTGATAAGGAACTTTTCAGTCTTAATAATCCTTTTATTCCTTTTTTAGCATCTCTTGCAATTCTTGGGTTGTTTGGGACTTCATATGGATCAGATATTTTTGGGCATTTATTTGGTTTTCTTGCTGGAATAATTATAGGTTTTATACTCACAATATTAATAAAAAAATCTTTTATCAAAACAAAAAAAGTTGATATTTTATTTGGTTTAATATCATTAACTATAGTGGTAGCATCATGGTTCGTAGCTATCAAGAAGATTTTTCCATAATCTTGCAAGATTTTCATTCTGCTTTTTTGATGCAAAAAAGATAACTTTTCCATTTTCTTTTGAGGTATTAAGTAGATTTTTTTCAGTTAGTATTCTTTTAATGTTTTTTGCTGTCCCTTCATTCCCATCTATAAGAATTGTTTTTTCTGAAATAAGTGTCTTTATGGTTTTTTTAAAATAAAGAAAATGTGTGCATCCAAGAACTATTGTCCCATAATCATTAATATTAACCTTTGAAAATTCATTCTGAAGATAGTTAACCACATCTTGAGAATTAAAATCAAAATTTTCAGCAAAACGAACAAGTCCATCAAGTGGAAGTTTATCGACCTGATGATTTTTGTCATAAGTCTCTATAAGCTCTTTAAGTTTTTGCTCTGCAAGTGTAAGAGATGTGGCAAGCACAAGCACTTTTTTATTTCCATTGTTTTGAAGGGCTGGTTTAACAGCAGGCTCCATTCCCACTATTGACAATGAAAACCTCTCTCTCAAATCTTTTATAGCAACACTCGTTGCTGTATTACAGGCAATAACTACCATTTTTACTTTCTGGCTTACTAAAAAATCAACCGCATCAAAAACAAGCTTTTTAACTTCTTCTTTCGGTTTTATTCCATATGGAACATTATCCGTATCTGCAAAGTAGATATAATTCTCAAAGGGTAATAACTTCATTGTCTCTTTAAGAACAGTAAGTCCCCCTACTCCAGAATCAAAAAAAGCAATTTCTTTCATTATTAACTCCAGTATAACAGAGGCGATTTCTATATTTTATAATAAAAACAGAGGAATTTCAAAAATTTGCAAACTATTACAATAGAATATAGAATAATTAGGCTGGTTCTTTCTTACAGGAATTCGTATGAAAAAATTTTTTTTAATTTTACTACTTTTTGTAAATGTTTGTTTTTCCAAAGTAATGCACTTTAGCTGGAAATCTGCTGGAGAAAAATATAGTTATAAAATTCAAATCTCTTATGATAATCTTTTCAAGAAAATTTTCATAGAGGAGATTGTCAAAAAAAATGAATATATTTCTGATATTCCGCCCGGAAAATATTTTTTCAGAGTAATTCCAATCTTAAGAGGATTTGAAGGTGACCCTTCTTTAAATATTTCTTTTGAGATAAGTTCGGATGCCTCTGAAAATTTAAAAAATATAGAACCTCCAGAGGTGCTTGAGAGCATAATTGTTTCAAAAGAAGAAAAGTTAATATTAAAACCTGTTTTCAAAAATAAAGTCGCAAATGTAGAATACAATGTAAATGAAATAAAAAATTTCCGCCTTATTTCAAATCAAATAGAAATAAATACCACATCTATGAAAGATGGAGAACACTCTCTATATTACAGAACAGACTACAATTCCAAAAAAAGTAAAATAAAAGAACTTAATTTCAAAATAGACCGAACTCCACCTCAGGTTATAATATCAGTAAGATTCAAGAAAATTGGACAAAGAGAATATGTCTATCCAGATAGTAAAATTGAGATTAATATATCTGACAATAACTTGAAAGAAACTTTTCTGTGGGTAAATAGTAAAAGAATAAACACAAATATTATAAATGTAGGTTTTGATTTGAACTTTATCAGGTTAACAATTTTTGCCTCCGATAGTAATGATAATGTGACAACTTTTACCAGAAACTACTATGTAGATACAAAACCACCAGAAATAAAATTTGAAAATGTCCTTAAAACTCCTTCACTTAATATCAATATTCAAGATGAAACTGAAATAAAAGAAAGGATAATAACTATAAATGATAAAAAATATTTCACGAATCAAATTGACCTTAACTTTTTCAAAAGCGGAACTTATGTTATAAAAATCTCTGCTATTGACATATTTGAAAATACAAATATAATAAACCTTAATATGAGGATAAAGAATGAAAAAGATTGGGAAGGTTTTATTGAACAATAAAAGAATTTACATCTTGATTGCCATAATCATATTATTAATAATAGTATTGATTTTATTACTCAAACCAAAACCACAAAAATCAGAAAAACCAGAAGAAAAGGTTATGCAAATAGAGCCAAAAAAAGAATATTATGGAAAAATAATAAAATCCAACAATGGTTATATAATTAAGAATAAAATAAAAGAAAAACCAGAACAGGGTTCTTTTTTACCAAAAGATAGCATTGTTGTTACAGAAGATAAACCAATGGAAATTTCAAACAACAATTCTCAAATATTTATGGAGCAGGATGCAAAGATTTATGTTTCAGACAAAGGAGTTATTTCCATCAAAAAAGGAAATATAAAAATGAAGGGAGAAATAAAACTTGTTGCTTTAAAATATTATATATATGGCACTGGAGAAATTTCCGTTAAAGCTAAAGATGATGAGGTTTTTCTGTCAACAAGGAAAGGCGAAATTACAATAGTAATTTCAAAAGAAAAAAAGATAAAATTGAAAGAAAACGAAGGAACAATAATAACAACCGAAGAAATTGAAGAGCCTTTTCAACTTCCCGAGACCAAAGACATTAAGGTAAGGGTTTATTAATTATTTTCTGATTTCTATGAGTTCACCAAGATTATAGTTTCCAATTTTCTTCCTTATTCTTTTTCCATCTGAAAGAAATAAAATTCTTTTGATTTTTGTGTTTGCTTTCAATGTTTCAAACATTGCTCTCAGTGTCCATTCGTCAATATTGGTGATATTTTTTGCAAGCTCCTCATCAAAATCCACAATTAAATCAACAGATTTTCTGGGATAGACAAGATAGAAATTTTTAATTTTTGTCTCTGAAGGAAAATCAAATCTTAAATTTGGATTTACAGGTCCAAGAAGATATTCTTCAAAAATTGCCTTTTCTATTTTTACCTTTTTATTCTTTTCAAGGATTACAGTTCTCTGTTCTTTTCCCATTCCTATGGAGGATTGTTTTGCATAATAAAAAGTAAAACTTTTTTCTCTATTGATATTTAATTGAAAAATAATAAAAAACACAATGAGACCCACTACTAAAATACTTAAAATTATTAATAATTTCTTCATCTTGAAAATCCTCCAGTTTTATTATAATAATATACAAAATCTTTCATACCATCGGCAATAGAAGAGGCAAGTTTTTCAAGATAATTTTTATCTGAAAATTTTTTTACTTCTTTGATATTTGACATATAACCTATTTCAAGAAGTGCTGATGGAACAAAATTATACTTTAAGACATAAAAGTTTGCTTTTTTGTGAGATTTTGCCGTTATTAAATTTTGAGAAAGATTTTTTATTACACTTTCTGCTAATTTATCAGACTGCATTTTAAGTCCATCACTTATCAAATCTTTTAAAATCTCGTATAATTCTTCTGTATTCTGTATATCCTCTTTATCAAAGTTTATATTCTCTTTCATTTCAACAGCTATAGCCTCTTCATCACTTGCTTTATCAGAAAGGGTGTAAATTTCAAATCCTTCAACTTTTGGATTAAGTGAAATATTGCCATGAATGCTTATGAATACAGGGTTATATCCTCTGTCTACAATTTTTTTTACAAAATCTATCCTCTCCTTTAAACTCATATACTTGTCTGCATTTCTTGTTAAGAATACTTTTATACCTTGTTTTTCAAGATTTCTGGCTAAAATCTTTGAAAATTCAAGAACCAGCTTTTTTTCTTCAAGTCCCCCAACACCAAGCCCCCCAGGATCTTTACCTCCATGCCCCGGATCAATTATGATACAATTCATTGGCTTAAAGGTATTTTTGATTTTTACATTTGCCATATTTGTGGCTGGTTTTGAAACTACATTTGATGATTTCGTTTGGGAAGAAACTACATTTAAACTTATAATATTAGTTGAAACTATTTGAGGTTTTTCATTAAGAATTTGTTCTATTTCTATTTTGTATGAAAGTGGAATAAAAATCTCGCCATTTTTAAAAATAATATTTTCATTCATAAATTTAATTTTATCTTTATAAAGAATATAGGGCATCGTAAGAAAAATCCTGATATTTTTTTCTTTTAGAATAAGATCTATATAACCAAAGTCAAAATTTGACTTAATTATAAGAGAATTCTTCTTTGAAAATTCAAACAAAGACTGGTAATTCGTCGATTGTGAAGAAAACAAAATCAGGCATAAGAAAAAAATTAGTTTTTTTCTTTCCATAAATTGTAAATTCCATATAATGTTAAGTAAGGTTCTACTACTTCTATTGAGAAAGCAAAATCCTTTATGACTCTTGATAATCCACCTGTTGCTATCACTGTGTAATTGTCCCAATTAAGTTCTTTAGCAATTCTTTTCACAAGTTCATCAATCATTCCACCCTGTCCATTGAATATCCCGGATCTTATACACTCAACTGTGTTTTTGCCTACAACTTTCTCTGGCTTAATTAAATGAATGTGTGGAAGTTTTGCTGTCTTTGTTTCAAGTGCCCTGAGAGAGGTAATTATACCGGGAAGGATTATACCCCCTTTATAAGTCTTGTTTTTATCAATTATATCAAGCGTGGTTGCCGTCCCAAAATCAACAATTATAAGATTTTTTTTTGGATATAATTTTATTCCCGCATAGGCATTTACAAGTCTATCAGCTCCTATTTCTTGTGGAAAGTCATACTCTATATTTACAGGAATATTTGAATTTTCAATTAACTCCGGTTTTACCTTAAAATATTTTTCAAACATATGGACAAATTCATAGTTGAGTTGAGGAACTACACTGCATATTATGACTTCTTCCTCTATTTCAGAATTAATAGACCACAAATTTTTTATGTTTTTATAGAAAATAGCAAGTTCTTCAGTAGTAATAGATATATCTGTTTTGAGATTTCCTGAATTAATAAGTTTACCACTTTTCTTTTCAAAAAAACCAAAGGTTATATTTGTGTTGCCAATATCTATTGCTACTAACAAGCCAACCTCCTAAATATATTCATGCTTCAAAGGTCTTTTCATAAGATTTTTTAAGCAGACTTCTGGGGGCATTTTTTGATAAATTACTTCATAGACTGCATTGGATATTGGAAGTTCTATACAATACTTTGCCTCAAGTTCTGGAATACTTTTAGCTGTTTCTACACCTTCAGCCACCATCTTCATTGAAGAAAGTATTTCTTCTATCTTTTGCCCTTTTGCAAGCATCTCTCCAACCCTTCCATTTCTACTGTATTTGCTCATGCAGGTTACTATAAGATCTCCTATTCCTGCAAGGCCTGCAAAGGTTTCAAGTTTTCCTCCCATTTTAATGCCAAGTCTGCGTATTTCAGCAAGTCCTCTTGTAATGAGTGCCGCCATAGTATTATCACCAAGTCCAAAACCCCTTAGCATTCCAGCAGCAATTGCTATAACATTTTTGAATGCTCCGGCAAGTTCTACACCAACAATATCATTGTGTCTATATAATCTCAGGCTATCCGTCGAAAATGTATCCTGAACAATTTTTGCTATCTTTTCATTTTTTGAGGCTGCAACAATACTTGTGGGAACATTCCTCGCCACTTCCTCTGCATGAGAAGGTCCAGAGATAACAGCTATATTTTTTGAATTTGTTTCTTCAACTAAAATTTCGCTCATTCTCTTTTTAGTAGAAAATTCTATCCCCTTTGTTGCACTTACAACTATATGCTTTTTGTTTATATTTTTACTGAACTTTTTGACAACATCTCTGAAATATTTCGATGGAACAACAAAAAGCATAATTTCACAGTCTGACGCTCTCTCTACATCATCAGTTATAACAACATTATCAGGTATTTTGACATCAGGAAGATATATTGTATTAATCCTATCTTTAAGAATTAAATCAAGTTCTTCTTTGCTATATGTCCATAGACAAACTTCATTTTTAAAACTTGCCTGAATAGCAAGGGCTGTCCCCCAACCTCCAGCTCCTATAACTGAAACTTTCACTTTTTTTCTCCAGTATAAGATAAAATTCCATCATCAGAAATCTTCAAAGGATTGTTCTTAAAATTTTCCTTTGAAAGTTTCTGGATAAGTTTTATGGTTGTCTTTTCTTCATCATAATATGGCATCCCATAGTAGATGTTCCCATAATGCTGCTTCATCGGAACAATTTCTCCAGAAACAAACTTTCCAGTCTTATCAAGTTCTACCTTCAATATCAATGTGTATTTTTTGTTACCTGCTGTAGACATTGCAGGTGTTAAAAAATTTCCAAGTGAATATGCAATAAGCCTATCTTTATAGATCTCCATTCCACGAACGACATGTGGACCATGACCTACAATTAAATCTGCTCCATTATCTATGGCAAGCCTCGAAAATCTGTATAGATTTCCCCTGAATTCACTGAATAAATATTCATCTTCATCTGGAATATACATAGCTTTTTCACCTTCAGAACCACCATGAACAGAAATTATAACAATATCATGAGTGGCTTTTAAGTTTTTTATAAACTCAATTGATTCTCTTGTGTTAAGATAACAGTTTGCCCATGAATGCCATGAAAAACCAGCAACGGCAATCTTTACACCCTTTTTTTCTATTGTTACATACTGTCCTTTTCTGCCAGTAAATAATATACCTTCTTTTTTAAGATATTCCTCTGTGTGTTTAAGTCCTATGTCTCCAAAATCCCTTGCGTGGTTGTTTGCTATACTTACGACATTAAAACCTGCTTCCTTGAGATATTTTGCCGTATTTGTTGGCATATTGAATGCAAAACTTCTCCCCGGAATTATTTTTTTTGCTGGAGTTTGAAGGGTAGTAATCACCCCTTCTAAATTTGCCATTAAAATATCAGGATTATTATTTGTAAGATAAAATTGAGAAAATTTGAATGACTCAGCTCCTTCCTTCGGAGCAACCCTCTTTTCTGGGAAATAGGTTCCTGTCATTGTATCACCAACAGCATTTATAACTATTGTTTCAGAGTAAAGAATAGATGAAAAAATCAACAAAATAAAGGTAAAAAATTTCATTTTGGCTCCTATTTAAGTTTTTGTCTTAAAATCTCATTCACAGCTTTTGGATTTGCCTTTCCCTTTGAAAGTTTCATTATTTCGCCAACAAAAAATCCAAGAATCTTTTCATTTCCCTGTTTAAACTTTTCTACTTCTTTAGGATTGTTTGCTATAACTTCATCAACCCATTTCTCTATTTCTGAATTGTCTGTTATCTGTTTTAATCCCTTGCTTTCTATAATTTCTCGAGCTGTTTTTCTATTTTCAATCATTTCATCAAATACTTGTTTTGCTATTTTGCCACTTATTGTTCCATCTTCAATAAAGTTTAAAAGCTCAACCAGTTGTTCTGGATTGATATACTTTTTCTCAAACTCTGAAATATCTATATTTTTTTCGTTTAATACAGCCAGAATTTCACTCTGAATCCAGTTTGAAATTTTCTTTGGTTCTATTTTTGAAATTTTAATACAATTTTCAAAATAGTCAGCAAGCTCTTTTTCTTCCGTCAAAAGATTTGCTTCACCCATAGAAAGTTTATATTTTTCTACAAATCTTTTTCTTTTGTTTTCAGGAAGTTCAGGCAAACTATTTTTTATTTCTTCTATCGTTGAATCGTCAAGAACAATTGGTGGAAGATCTGGTTCTGGGAAATAACGATAATCATGAGATTCTTCTTTATTTCTCATTGAAAAGGTTTTATTTTTGGCTGCGTCATATAGCCTTGTTTCCTGAACTATAGTTCCTCCACTCTCTTTGAGTTCTATCTGTCTTGAGATTTCATATTCTATAGCTTTTCTTACACTGTTGAATGAGTTCATATTCTTTATTTCTACTTTTGTGCCAAGTTTTGTTTCTCCCTTGGGCCTGATTGATACATTAGCATCACATCTTAAACTTCCTTCTTCCATATTTACATCACTGACACCAATGTATTTCATTATGTTTCTTAATTCTTTTAAATAAAGATATGCCTCTTCGCTACTTCTCATATCGGGTTCGGACACTATTTCAAGAAGTGGGACACCTGCTCTATTGAAATCAACATAGCTTATAGCTTCTCCTTCTCCATGAATAAGTTTTCCAGCATCTTCTTCCATATGTATTCTTGTGATTCTTATTCTTTTTGTTTCACCATTTGATAAAGTAATGTCAATATAACCATTTTTCATAATCGGCAAATCAAATTGAGAAATCTGGTAGCCTTTTGGAAGATCAGGATAAAAATAATTTTTTCTATCAAATTTTGAATATTTTGAAATTTCTCCATTTAAAGCAAGCCCAGCCTTTATTGCCTTTGAAACAACTTCTTTATTTAAAACCGGCAAAACACCCGGTTGTCCCATACATACTGGACAAACCTGAGTATTTGGAGAGGCTCCAAACTCAGTAGAACACGAACAAAAAATCTTTGTTTTTGTATTTAACTGAACATGAACTTCAAGTCCTATTACGACTTCATATTCCATATAAAACCCTTTTATACTTTTTTGATAAATTATAACAAAGATTGGAATTTTTATCCAGTAATGAGATTAATTACCTGTTTTAAAAATAATCAAAAAAAATTTAAAACAAAAAAATCTCTTGTTTTTTTTGACTTTGAGATGGCTTGATGATTATAATTATAATCAATGAGAAAAACAGGTATTACAGATTTACCACTTCACTATGGTTCTCTCCCCCCATGGCTTTACGAAAGAATGTCAAAACTTGGGAGATATATTATCGAAGCCCTTGTGTCAATTTACGGCAAAAAGGAAGTATTGAGAAGACTATCTGATCCATTATGGTTTCAATCCCTGGGTTGCGTTATGGGAATGGACTGGCATTCCTCTGGTATTACAACATCTGTCATTGGAGCATTAAAAACAGGCTTAAAGTCAATAGAAAAAGAAATCGGAATCTATATATGTGGAGGAAGAGGAAAATATTCAAGAAATACACCTTCGGAGCTTTATCATATCTCCGATAAACTATCCCTTGATGGAGATAAACTTGTAACGACAAGTAGATTAACTGCAAAAATTGATAATACAGCAATACAGGATGGATTTTCTCTATATCTTCATTCATTCATTCTCTCTGATGAGGGAGACTGGGCTGTTATTCAGCAGGGAATGAATTCAGAAATCAAACAAGCCCGTCGTTATCACTGGCTTTCAAGTGAAGTTAAGAATTTTGATGAAGAACCACATACGGGCGTGGTTGGAGAAAATAGAGGCAAGATTCTTAACCTTACCCATAAAGAGGCAAATCCTACAAAAGCAGCTATTCTTTCTCTATCAAAAGAAAATCCAGATAAAATGCTTAGTGAAATCAAAAAAATCTCTATGCCAGAAAGACATAATGTAAAAAGGGAAGATATAAACCTCAAAAGACTTGGAGCTGTTTTAGCCACAGCTTATAATGAAGATGTAAAAGATTTTTGCTCTTTTTTATTAATCAATGGTGTAGGCCCACGAACAATACAATCTCTTGTCCTTGTAAGTGAAGTAATATTTGGAACACCTTCGAGATTTTCAGACCCGGCAAGATACTCTTTTGCACATGGAGGAAAAGATGGACACCCATTTCCAGTTCCACTTAAAACTTATGATGAAACAATAAACATTCTTAAAAATGCTATTGAAAAATCAAAAATAGATAATAGCGAAAAATTAATAGCCATAAAGAGACTATACAACACATATAGAAATATAGAAAAGTATTTCTCTCCAATTGCTGATTTTGACAAAACTATCGAAAAAGAAAAAGCCGAAAGCCATAAGTATGGCGGAAAAACAGTATTTGACTGAGGTTGTTAGTTAGATTTTAATTTTTTAATTTATAGGAGGTTAGTATGTTTTTCTTCTTTTATGGAGGAAGTCCCTTAGAAGGTGCTGAAGCACCAGACTTTTCTTTACCATCAGATGATGGTAAACAGATAAAACTTTCAGACTTCAGAGGCAAAAAAGTTGTCCTATATTTTTACCCAAAAGATGATACACCGGGATGCACTACAGAAGCCTGTAGTTTTAGAGACGCCTATGACTTGATACTTGAAAAAGGAGCAGTGGTAATAGGAATAAGTTCTGACAGTGTCGAATCTCATCAGAAATTCAAGAAAAAATACAATCTTCCTTTCTATCTACTGAGTGATCCTGAACACAAGGTTATAGAAGGATATGGGCTATGGGTTAAGAAAAAAATGTATGGCAAAGAATACTTCGGAACACAAAGAGCCACTTTTATAATCGATGAAAACGGTAAAATAATAAAATCCTTCCCTAAAGTAACTCCAGAAGGCCATTCTGAAGAAGTTTTAAAATATCTTTGAGGGTATATTATGCAAATAGGTTTCGCAAGTGATCTTCATATTAATAAAGAAAAATGGACTCTTGAGGTATTAAGAGAATTAATAGAAAAGTCTCCTCCTATTCTGATTCTCGGGGGAGATGTTTTTGATAGTTTTGAAGATCTGGTTAAACAAAAGGACAATTTTATCTCTATTGTTGAAAACTCAAATATTGAAAAAGTTTATTTTATTCCGGGCAACCATGATATAAATGGCGGATCTCTTAAGGATATTGAAAAATTAAACTTTGGGAATAAAATTGTTGCTATCACACAGACTCCTTATACATCTGTTATAATAGGCGATCAAGAATTCATATTTGCTCCTTTTCAAAAAGATCTTTCCAAACTTTATGAAAGTGAATTCTCTCCCCCGCAATTTGAAAGAATATTTGTAGGACATGGTAGCATAATGGACTATAATTTTACCAATGAAGAAGAAAATTCATACTTTGACAACGGCTTTTTTGACTTAATAGAAGCAAACATTGTGCTTTTAGGGCATATTCATACGCCATTTCAAACAGGAAAGATATATTATCCCGGTTCTGCAAGAGTATGGAGAAAAGGAGAATGTGGTGAACACGGCTTTCTTACCTTTGATATGAATGAAAGAATTTATAACTTTATAAAACTTGAGAGTGGAGGTAAATTTTTCTCAATAAAAATCACTGTTGATGAAAATAATTATTATATTCCACCTGATGTCCAAAATATTGACAAAAATTCTTTCGTTGAATTTGTTTTTGAAGGTGTGGTAAACAATATTTCCGAATTAGAAACTATAAAAAATGAGATTAAATCAAAATATCCCGCGAAAGAAATTTATTTTACAGAAGAAAATATTGTTGAGATTGGTCAATACTACAATTCCGAAATCTTTAAGGCTTTTATGAAAAAATGGAAGGAGCTTTTTGATCTTCAAACTGACGAAAAAGAAAGAGAAAACTATTTACTTGCAAGAAAATTATTTTTACAGGAATTAAAATCATTCTCAGGAGGTAAAGATTGATTAAAAAAATTATTCTCAAAAATTTTGGAAAGTTTAAAGAAAAAGAGTTTAATTTATCTCCAGTCACTGTTTTTTATGGTAAAAACGAAAGTGGTAAAACCACAATATTTGATGCTTTAATGATAAAACTCACAGAAATTAAAGCGACAGAATCTGACGCAAAAAAATTAAAGCGATATGGAACATATAATAAAGAAAAAAATATAATACTCGAAAGTGAAATAAGAGAAAAAATTCCTACAGAAGTATTCAAAAACATTCTTGCAATAAGGGCTGGAGAAATTTCCCTTGACCTTACAAATAAAAAATTTTCAGATGAAATTTCTAGCAAAATAATGGCAAGTGAAGTAAACTTAGCCAAATTAAAATCAGAAATAGATAAAAAAGCTAATTCTAGTAATAAAACATTGACTTTAAACAAAGAAAAAGACAGTTTAATTGATAAATATAACGAATTAAAAAAGCAACTTGAACAACAAGAAAAAAAGATTAAAGAAAATGAAAGTTTGAAATTTCAACTAAAACAACTTTCAGAGCAACTTGAAAATAAGAAAAATGAATATGAGCAGAAAAAAGCAAGGCATACACAACTCGAAAATGAAATAAATAAGTTAACAAAGGCTCAAGAACTCAAAAATATTACAGAAAGCCTTAAAAAAATAATAGAATATGAAAATTTGAATGAAAAAATAAAAACATATAATGAAATAAAAGAAGAAGAGATAGAAAAATTTGCCTCAAAAGAAAAAGAATTGCCAGTAATATCAAAAGAAGAAGAATTAAAGAAAAATAGCCTGAGAGAATTAAGAGAAAAAAGAAAAGCCTGTGAAGAAAAAATAAAAAATTTTAATTCTAACATTTCAGAAAAAGATATTGAAGACATTGAAACCAAACTCAACAAAATAAACAAAAAAAATGCAACAATCGAGTTTATCTGTAAAACATCAGCAGTTTTGATAGTTATTCTTACAATAATACTTGTTTTAACATTAAAAAACCTCTATATTTTACCCTTTTTAAGTTTAAGCATAATACCCTTCTTCTTATTATTTCAAAACAGAAAAATTGCAAATTTAGAGAAAGACCAAATATTAAGCAAACTTCCAGAAGAAAAAAGAAAAGAGGAATATATTAACCAGCTTAAATTTGAAATAAAAAACAAGGCTAACAGTCTTAAAGAATCAGAAAAAGAATTGGCAGATTTAAAAGAAAAAGAAAATAGATTAGAAAAAGAAATCGAAGAATTAAATACAAAAAAAGCTACAATAGAAAAAGAATTAAGAGACTTCCTTTTCAATCAAAAAGCCACAAGCATTAAAGAACTTTACGAAAGAAAAACAAATCAGGATGCCCAAAAAAAACAATTAGAAAAATTGAAAAGTGACATAACTACAACTTTCAAAAAGTCCAGCTCAGAAGAAATCAAAGCAGAATTGCTAATTAAGAAAAGCCAGCTTGAAGCAGAAGGAGTATTCGAAAGTGATTATAACGATGACAACCTGAAAAGATTAAAAATAGAAAAAGACAGGACATTAAGAGAAATTGAGCTTTTAATGCAAGAAATAAGAATATTGGAAAATAAGATTTCAGAGAACAAAGGGAAATCAAGTAATATATCCGAAATATTAAACCAATATAAAGAATTAGAAAAACAAATAATTTTAACAGAAAACAAAATTTATGAAATAATTACAACACAAAATGCATATTTTAAAATCTCATCAATTATTTCAGAAATAATGAAAGATGTGTCGTTGACATTCAATCAACTTGCAAAAGAAATCTCAAATGAGTTTGGAGAATTTTTTCCTCATTTTAAAGAAGTTGATATATCTTCAATAAACAATATAGAAGATTTTTCTGTTAAAGACAAATATGAACAAAAAAGAAGGATAAACCATCTATCTACAGGAACAAGAGATATGTTTCTCTTAGCTTTCAGAATTCTCCTTGCCAAAAAATTTGGAATAGGCAAATTTCTTATTCTTGATGAACCTTTTTTAGCCCTTGACAATGAAAGAATAGAAAAAATGCTTGATATTATCGAAAAATTCTACAAAGAAAATAAATGGCAACTTATCTTTCTCACAAAGGATTTGACACTCAAGGAACTCATATTAAAAAAATTTGGTCAAATTGCAAGAGCAGAGGATTTAAATGAATAGGGGAAGAAGATTATTTTTACTTTTTACACTTATGGTTTTATTGATATCAAGTGGAACAATTGGGTATTACGTAATAGAAAAATGGAACATTCTTGATTCAATTTATATGACTGTGATAGTTTTAACAACTATAGGATTTCATGAGGTTCATCCTTTATCAACAAACGGAAGAATTTTTACTATAATATTTTCTATTTTTGGGTTTATAAGTTTCATAGGAATTATTTCGTTAATAAGTGTCTCAATCCTTGAGGAATACCTGCATGGAAATTTCAGGAGGAAACAAATGGAAAAAAAATTAAAGGATTTCAAGAATCATATTATAGTTTGTGGACTTGGCAGAATAGGTCATTATGTCATAGAAGAATTAATTGAACTTGATGAAGATTTTGTAGGAATTGATGCAGACGAAAAAGTCGTAAACAAGGTTTTAGATAATTTAAATCTTAAAGAATATATTGGTATAGTTGGAGATGCTACAGAAGAAGAAATTTTAATAAAAGCTGGCATAGAGAGAGCAAAAGCACTTATCTGTTGCGTAAGAGATGATGTTAGAACACTTTTTATATCATTAACAGCAAAAAAGCTCAATCCAGATATAAACATTGTTTCTTTTGTCATTGACGAAAAAACTATGGAAAAATTAAGAATGATAGGGGTAAGAAATATAATATCTGGGGATTATATCGTTGCTAAAAAACTTGTTGCAATTGCATCCGATAAACTGAGAGATTAATTTGATTAATAAAGATAAATATTTTATAATAATTTACTATTTATTGAGAGGTAAATATGAATACTATAAAAGAAACCAATATTAAAGAACTAAAATTTCTTTTCAAAGGAAAAGTAAGAGATATTTATGAAATTAATCCTCGTGAATGGCTTATAGTAACAACAGACAGAATTTCTGCTTTTGACGTAGTTTTTAATGAACCTATCCCACAAAAAGGGATAATCTTAAATAAAATTTCAAATCTCTGGTTTGAAAAAATAAAATTTTTACCAAATCATATTATTTCCACAAATCCAATTGAAAAGTTAGATTTTTTAAAAAATTACAATGGAGTAAATGAAAGGGCTGTAATAGTAAAAAAAGTTAATAGGCTCCCTGTTGAATGTGTAGTAAGAGGCTATTTGTTTGGAAGTGTTTATAATGAGTATAAAAAATACTCCACCGCCAGCGGAGTAAAATTACCAGAAGGTTTAAAACTTGCCGAAAAACTCCCTGAACCCATTTTTACACCAGCAACAAAAGCTGAAACAGGACATGATGAAAACATAGATTATGATAAATTTGTAAACATAGTGGGCAAAAATATTGCTGACAAAATTATAGAATTTTCTATCGAAATTTATAAATTTGCCCGTGAAAAGATGGAAAAAAACGGCATCATACTTGCTGACACAAAATTTGAATTCGGCATTGATGAAAATGGAAATTTAATCCTTGTTGATGAAGTGCTTACACCTGATTCTTCAAGATACTGGGACGCAAAAACATATGAAGCAGGCAAAAATCCTATAAGTTTTGACAAACAATTTTTAAGAGATTACCTTGATTCAATCAATTGGGATAAGACTCCGCCGCCACCAGCTTTGCCAGAAGAAATAATCAATAAAACAAAACAAAAATATGAAGAGATTTTAAAAATTATTGAAAGAACACTTAAGAACTGAGATAAAAATGGAAATAAAAGAAGAAACAGAATTAAATCAAGAAGAAAAACCCGTAATACCTTTAAAATTTGCTCCATGGTGGAAAAGATTTCTTTCTTTTTTGATTGATTCTTTTATACTGGGAATTATTTTTTCTATTGTTATGGCTATAGTTTATCAACAAGAATTTAAACTAATATCTGAAGCAAAAGACCCTTATAAACTTTATTTTGATTTACTTCGTCAAAACTATTTTCAAATAAATATAGCGTTCACAATCATATATGTATCTTATTTTGGCGTTCTATGGGCTGGAATTGCTCAAACCATTGGTGCAAAAATAATGAAAATCTATGTTATAGACATAAATTCAAGAAAACTCAATTTTCTTGTTTCATTTTTAAGGGCTTTCTTATTACATCTTTCTGGCAATTTGCTATATATTCCTCTGTTTTTTGAAATAAATCCAGTTTATAAACAAAGACTTCACGATTTTATAACCAATTCTGTAGTGATAGAAAAACCAGACCTTAAAGAAGAATAATTTTAATATTGACTTATCATAACTCTGAATTATAATGTTAAATAATTTTTGATAATTGAGGTTTGGTTTAATTTTACTTAAATTGCCTGCTTTAAACCACGATTTATAAAATTAAAAATAATAAAAAAATTAAAAATATGTCTAGGAAAATTTTGTTTTTATTTTATTGTATAGTAATAAGTTAAATTATTAATAAAAATTTTGACTAAAAAATTTTATCAATATAAAATAAAGTCCATTTAAAAAAGGTGGGTTGTATGAAAAACAGTTTTTTTCTCAAAAAGAAAAATCTATATACGTATTCTTTTTCTCCTTTTATAATTTCTCTTTATAAAGAAGACATCGTTCAGCTTGTAGAAGTTGTTAAGTCAAATTATCCAGAAGCAAAAATTTTCATTGGCAAAGACGGTCTTGATTTTGATCTTTCAAATAGAATCGATATTGAAGAATTTTTTAAAAATGAAGAAATAAGTAAGAAAGTTTATAACTCTCTTTATATCAGAATAATGACAGGAAATGATGAAAATTCCCCTTATTTAATTATAGAAGTCGACCAATATTCTTATAATTACATAATATGTGGAAAGGATAAAAAGTTAAATAAAATAAAAAATGAAATTTTAAAAATTATAAAACGCAACAGGGTTTATAAATATATTAAAAATCCTTTTACCATTATGCTGGCAATAGGATTTGATATTTTATTTCTTCTTTTTATTTTTCAGTTCAAAGACTTTGTAGAAAAAAAGATAAATTTTTCCTTTTCTTATATTTCTCTACTTATGATTTTCTTTATGGTGAATCTTATTTTTATCCTGCCAAGTGGCAAAAACAGAATTTTTCTCAAATCTAAAAAAGAAATTCCTTTTATAAAAAGAGCTCCAGAAATAATTGCATTTTCAGGAATGTTTTTTATCTTCGTTGTTCTTTTTATAGTAGGTTTTTTCTTAAAGATCATATAGTTATTTTCAGGGGAGGGGTTTTTTATGGAAGATGTAATCAAGGGTTTATTATCTACTAAACAGAAGAATGATCTGGTTGCCTTTGTGAGAAAAAGAGATGGAAGAATTGTTGACTTTGACCCATCAAAGATAGCAACCGCCATAAGAAAAGCCTTTGAAGCAACAGGAGAAGGCAATATCATGAAAGCATGGGAATGTGCCGCTCTTGTAATTTCAAGACTTGAAACAAAAATAGTTGAGATAGAATATATACAGGACATTGTAGAAGATACCCTTATGAATATGGGTTATAGGAAAACTGCTAAAGCCTATATTCTTTATAGAGCAAAAAGAGCTGAAGTGAGAAATATTCAAAATGTTTTAAGTGAAAGCATGAATGTTGTGGAGGGGTATCTCGATCTTAAAGACTGGAGAGTAAATGAAAACTCTAATATGAGCTATTCTCTTCAGGGGCTTAATGCTCACATTTCTTCAACTGTTGTAGCAAATTACTGGTTGTCAAAAATTTACACACCCGATATTGGCGAAGCACATAGAAGTGGATTGTTTCACATACATGATCTTGGTTCTCTATCTGCTTACTGTGTTGGATGGGATCTTGAAATGCTTTTAATAAATGGTTTTTCTGGTGTTACTGGTAAGGTTGAATCAAAACCAGCCAAGCATTTCAGAACAGCATTAGGGCAAATTGTAAATTTCTTCTATACACTTCAGGGGGAAGCTGCTGGGGCACAGGCTTTTGCTAACTTCGACACCTTGCTCGCTCCATTTATAAGATATGATGGATTAAACTATAAAGATGTTAAACAGGCTATACAGGAATTTGTATTTAATCTCAATGTCCCAACAAGAACTGGATTTCAGACACCTTTTACAAATATCACTTTTGATTTAAAATGTCCTTCATATTTTGCCAATCAAGGAGTGATAATTGGAGGAGAAGTTAAAGAAGAAACATATTCTGAATTCCAACAGGAAATGAACTGGATAAATAGAGCTTTTGCTGAGGTTATGCTTGAAGGTGATGCAAAAGGCAGACCTTTTACTTTCCCAATTCCAACTTACAATATTTCAAAGGATTTTGATTATGAAAATCCAGAATTGTTGCCAATATGGCAGATGACAGCAAAATATGGAACTCCATACTTTTCAAACTTTGTCAACTCAGATATGAAAGAAGAAGATGCAAGGAGTATGTGTTGCAGATTAAGACTTGACAATAGAGAAGTAAGAAATCAGTTAAATAAGCATTCAAAAAATAATACTCAAGAAGATTCGCATATGAGAAGGGGTGGAATATTTGCAGCCAACCCAATGACAGGTTCTATTGGAGTTGTTACAATTAACTTGCCTCGAATTGCATATCAGTCAAAAAATGAAGAAGAATTCTTTGAAAGATTGAAAGAAACTATGATTCTTGCCAAAAACTCTCTTGAAATGAAAAGAAAAATCGTTGAAGAATTAACAGAAAGAGGTCTTTATCCATACACAAAGGTTTATCTAAGGGATGTAAAAATGAGAAGTGGTCATTACTGGACAAACCACTTTTCAACCATAGGGCTTATAGGTATGAATGAAGCTGTAATGAACCTTCTCAATATTCCTTATCATACAGAAGAAGGGAAAAAATTTGGAGAAAAAACTCTCGATTTTATGCTCTCTGTGCTTGATGAATTCAAAGAAGAGACTGGTCATCTTTACAACCTTGAAGCATCTCCAGCCGAAGGAGCAAGCTATAGACTTGCAAAAGCAGATAAGAAAAGATTCCCAGAAATCATTACAAGCGGAACAGAAGATGTTCCTTACTACACAAATTCTGTCCACCTACCTGTAAATTACACAGATGATATCTTTGAACTACTTGATTTTCAGGATAGCCTGCAAAGTAGATTTACAGGAGGAACAGTAATTCACATTTTTATAGGTGAGAAAATAAACAATCCTGAAACCTTGGGTAAATTGGTTTATAAAATCGCAAGCAACTATAAACTTCCTTATTTCTCAATTACACCCACTTTTTCTATATGTCCTGTGCATGGTTATATAGCTGGAGAGCATCCTTGTTGTCCATTACCACATTCAGATGAAGAATTAAAAAGATATGGAAAATATGTTTCAATAGACATAAAGAAAGAAATATATTAGGGAGGGAAAAGATGTCAGAAGAAAAAAAACTTGTTGTGCCTTGTGAAGTATATTCAAGAGTGGTAGGTTATTATAGACCAGTTCAACACTGGAATATAGGTAAAAAACAGGAATTTGTAGAAAGAAATACTTACGAAAAAACTTTGTTCAAAAATGTTTAAAGGAATACAAAAACTAACTCTTATTGACTATCCCGAACACATTGCTACAACGCTTTTTACAGGTGGCTGTAACTTTAATTGTTTCTGGTGTCATAATAGGTCCCTTGTTGAAAAAGAGAAGTTAAGTATTTTGCCTGATATTCCTGAAGAAAATATTCAATCTTTCCTTCTTTCAAGGAAAGGAAAGATTGAAGGAGTTTGTATAACTGGTGGAGAACCTACTATATGGGGTGAAAGGCTTGCTAAGTTTATGAAGTGGTGCAAAGATAACGACTTTCTCGTTAAACTTGACACAAACGGATATAATCCAGACGTCCTTTTATCTTATTTAAGTAAAGGCTTGCTGGACTACATTGCAATGGATATAAAAAATACATTTGACAAATATCCAGATACTGTCGGTATCAAAAATTTAGACATAGAAAGAATAAAAAAATCCATAGAAATAATAAAAAATAGCGGTATAGCTCATCAATTCAGGACTACAGTTGTTACAAATCTTGTAGAAAAAGATAAGCTCGAAGAAATCGTTGGCGAAAAAATTGTTTTTCAAGAATATATTCCTGTTGAAAAAGCAAGTTAATATATCTAATCAATCCCTTTAAAGGCATTATTTATTACCTTTGCAGGAACTTTTTTAGTAAATAGACTTACAACTATTGTAAACAAAGTTGAAATTGGCAGCCCAATAAACAATGGATCTATATTCTGAACTATAGGACTTTTTGCAAGACTATCTACTTTAAACAAAGCATAACAAAGACCGATAGCCTTTGATTCTTTAATGTGGAAAAATAACATCCATATAAGACTTGCAATAAGCCCACTAACAAAACAGGATATAGCTGCTGCCTTTGTTATTTTCTTTGAAAATATTGCCCCAACATATATTGGTAAAAATACAGAAGCACAGAGACCAAAAAACAAAGATGTTCCAATAGCTATAATGGTCGAACCTTTTTCAAAAAAATGAGGTAGATAATAAGCAAGCAAGGCACTGAGTATTATTGCAAAACCCATTGCCGACTTTGTTACTAATAGAGAATTTTTTGACTTAATATTAAGTCCTTTTTCAAGAAAATCTCTACCAA
Organism: Brevinematales bacterium; assembly: GCA_037479045.1. GTDB lineage: Bacteria > Spirochaetota > Brevinematia > Brevinematales > JAOACQ01 > JAOACQ01. The sequence goes on from JBBFLL010000007.1 coordinate 40,256, forward strand.
AAGCACTTCCCATTGTATGGAATTGAGAACTCAACGTTGACATTGCCGCAGCAAGAAGAGTTATCATAAATATTGCAGTAAACCAATCTGGCATAGCACTTGAAATATAAAGAGGAATTATATTGTCTGTTTTTTTATCTACAGCTAAAAAAGAAATTTTTCCAAGAGTGTTATAAAAATAAATATTGGTAAGATTTCCTACAAGATAAGCACTTCCAGTAATAACAAGTATAAAAATTCCACCTATAACATTAGCTCTATTGATTTCATGCCCACTTTTAACAGTCATAAATCTTACAACAAGTTGAGGTTGAGCAAGTACTCCAATACCAACCCCCATTATAATACTTGAAACAAGCTGCCACCAGAATATAGAATTAAAAGAAGGCATTTTTGTCCACCCCTGATGACCAACTTGTCCCCAAATCTTTACAGCCTCTGGTGCAAGAGCACTTAAGGACTTATGAGCGTTAATAACCCCTCCAAGTTTACTATAGGTAAAAACAAGTAAAATTATCATTCCTATAAACATAATTGTTCCCTGAAAGGCATCTGTATACATAACACCTTTAAGCCCTCCCATTATTACATAGACTGAAACAATCGCAACAAAGAATAATAAAGCAGCTCCATAAGGTATAGATAAAGCCTGACTTAAAAATTGCGACCCTCCTATTATAACAGAAGCAGTATAAAGAGGCATAAATAAAAAAATAAGAAGTCCTGAACCCCATTGTAAAAATTTTGAATCAAATCTCTTTCCAATAAATTCAGGGAAAGTGTGAGCATCAAGATTATGCCCCATTTTTCTTGTTCTTATTCCAAAAAAAGCAAAGGCTATAAAAATTCCAACAAAAATATTCATAAATACAAGCCAGAGTATACCAAAACCATATATAGAAGCAGCAGCACCAAATCCAATAATTGCTGATGTGCTTATAAAAGTAGAACCATATGAAATTGCCATAATAACAGGATGTGTCTTTCTCCCTGCAAGTAAAAAATCTGTCGAATCTTTTGTTTGCTTAAAACCAAGATAACCAAGAAAAGCTGTTATTATTAAATACAAAATTACTACAACAATCATAACGATATAATTCATAATATTCTCTCCCTAATAAATAATTTTTACAATTACATTTTAACTTTTTGCACTAAAGTTGTCAAAATTAATTTCTTTTTAAAATGAAATGATAATAAGAAATTCTTTTTGGTCTAGAGGCTGTCCAATAACTTTTTTTAAGTGGATTACTTCGTCCCCCACACCATTTTGTAAGCAAAATTATTCAGCAAAACAAAATGGTGTGGGATCCTCGCAATGACACAAAAGCCCGTCATTGCGAGCCTTCGTAGAAGGCGAAGCAATCTAAAATATCTTTTGGACAGCCTCTCTATCAAAAAATATAATTTTATTTACTTCATGTCGACAAAGGATAGTAAATTAACATTCGACTATTTGACACTTTTATCTAAATTATGTAAAATATATATGTTAAGTTGGGGCGTTGTGTAATGGCAGCACGACAGACTCTGGATCTGTTTGTGAGGGTTCGACTCCTTCCGCCCCAGCAGTATTATGGCCCTATCGTCTAGCCTGGTCTAGGACACCGCCCTCTCACGGCGGCGACTCGGGTTCAAATCCCGATAGGGCTAATGAAATAAAAAATGAAGTGTGGCAAAAGCTCCTGCACCTATTAGCATAAAACCATAATTTCCACCATAAACTGTCGTTGACCAGGAATAATATATTCCTCTTACAGCAACTCCAACATCAAAAGGAATCTTATTATCAATCTTAAATTGATAAAAAGTATATTCTACCCCAGGATAAATATCAAAACCACCCCAGAAAAATGCAAACCCTATGCCGAGGTTAACAGCTAGAGTGCCAGGCTTAAAATAGCTATCTAGATTGCCTGATACTTCCTTTTTTTCTTCTTTTTTTGTTTCAGTTTTTTTGGTTTCTGTTTTCTTTGTTGTTGTTTTTGTGTCTTCTTTCTTTGTTGTAGCTGAAAAAGCCAAACCAGAAATCAAAAAATAGCGACAAGATAAACAAGTACTCTTTTCATATTTTTCCTCCTATTTTTTTTGGAAAATAAAAATCAAATATTGTTAAACTATTGTAATCCTTTTTCATTTTTAAGTCAAAAATTTGCTAATCAAAAATATAAAAAACTTGCTGTTTAGCAAGTCCTTTAAAACCATATTCTTTTATTTTTTCCTGAAACTTTTCCCAGTTATCTCCGTAGTGAGAAAGAAGCATCTTTGATTTTATATTTGAGGGAAGGTTTTTTATTTCCTCAATTGATGCATGAACCCCACCAGTATAAAATTGACAATCATGTATTATCAACTCAAAATTGAATATTTTATCATATCCTGTTATAAGTTCTGGGTCATATCTTGTATCACTCGTAAATAAAATTCTATCATCGATAATTATTCCACAGCTCCAGAAAGATGTTTCCCAGCTATCAGAATTATCTGGAATATGCTTTGTTCTGAACATTTTGATATTAAGATTATCAAGATTTACCTCTAAGGTTTCTCTCGGATAATTCGGCAGCCATTTTGGCCTTATAACATTAAAGAAATCAGCAAATGTAAGAACAGCACCAGCTTTTTCTTCACTATATGCGCACCCTCCTCTCAAAGAAAGATCCCAGAGTAAATGTTGATATGTTTCATTGATTATCATTGTGGGTTTTTTCTTGGCCATATATCTATTAACAAGAGCAACCTCTTCAAGACCACCTATGTGATCTGCATGAGAATGAGTAATTAAGAGATTTTCAATATCTGTTACCGATAGCCCCAGTTCATACAAAGCTTGTGGACATTTCGTTCCACAGTCAACTAAAAGGTGAGTGTTGCCTTTAATGATCAAAAGATTTGTCTGGAAGTGTTTTTTTGTGAATGCACTACCTACACCAACAAAGAACAAAGATAGATATCCGTCATTTTTTAACTCAAGTTTTTTCCCCTTAAATTCTTCTTCTCTCACTTTTGCCTCCATTTTTCATTAAAATACTTATTTTATTTATTAACTAAGAAATTTTTATTAATTTTTTTTATTAATTATAAATCTACTGTTTATTTTTCAATAAGATAGAAACTTTTACCTATATTATATTAACTATACAAATAATTTGCAAGAAATGGATAGTTAATTTTAATATAAGCAAGTATTCTTTTTTCTATCTGTCTTATTCCTTCTGAAGTGAGAGAATATTTTTTCCCAAGTTCTGTGAGGGGGGTTTTTTTATCTGTTGAAAAGCCATATCTTTCTTTTAATATTTCTTTCTCTCTATTACCAATACAATTGAACACATTGTCTATATCTTCACTCAACATTTTTTTCTCTATTAAATTTTCTGGATTATATGAATCATCTGAAATATTATCAAGAAGCTCATCATTTGTTTCGCAAATAGAAGAAAAAGAAATTTCGTTCATATTTGGATTTATACTTTTTACAATATCAAATATAAGATTAGAAGATAATTTTGTTTCTTCTTTTATTTCATTTATTGTTGGTATTCTTCCATTTTTGTTTTTAAAGTATTTGATAAAATTCATTATCTTTCTATAGCTCTCAGCCATTCTGAAAGAAGCTCCCCCACTATATTTTGATTTTTCAAATCCTCTTATTATATTTTGCTTTATCCAGAAAGAAGCATAAGTCGAGAAACTTTCTCCCTTTTCGTAGTCAAATTTCTCAATAGCTCTTATAAGACCAATATTACCATTCTGAATAATATCCATAAAGCTTATCTCTTTGTTTGGTTTGAATTCTTTTGCTATTTTAATAACTAATCTCAAATTTGAATTGATAATTTTTTCCTTTGCAGACATTGACCCTTCTTTGTATTTTCTGAACAATTCTCTTTCTTCTTCTTTAGTCAAAAGAGGATATTTTGAAACATCCCTTAAATATTCTTTTAAAATATTAACGTTTTCCATATTTTCCTCCAATAACTTAATTAAGCAAAAAGTGTGCCAAAAATTGATTTTTTGAAAAATAAAATTTCTTACTCTTTACTGGAAAATAAAATATAAATTTTGAAAACTTGATTAAAAAAATTAAAATGTTTAAAAATTTGAAATGATTATATCAATTTTGATATATCAGATTATATAGACCCAATCAGTTTCTGGAGATTCTATTTCGAGGCTTGATTTTAAAAAAATATTGTCTGTGTTTTTCTTTCTTTTTGATGTTTCAAAAATAAGTCTTTTTATTCTATAGATATCGACGTTTTCGATATATCTTGTAATATTCGGAATTGCTATCATACTTTTAAGAAGTTCCATAGTTTCAAAACTGACACTTTTTTCTATTATTCCCATATATTTTACTACTTCTCTATAGTGATGTTTCTTTATCATTAAAGAAAACATATAGTTGAGATTTTCGGCAAGAAAAGGGGCAACATCTGTTATTTCTTCATTAAGATTTTCTATTAAGATTGAAAAGTTTTTTATATCTTTCTCTTTTCTTAAATAAGATAAGTATTCTTTTATATCTCTTATGAATGCTTTACTGTCCTTTTTAAAAAGATTTTTTAAGTTAATTATTTCTTCAAAATTTAAGATTTTATTCATTTTTTTCTCCATTGAACTCTATCAGTATCATAGTTATATCATCAATATAAAAATTATTTGCTTCACTTTTCTTTTCTTTAATTATCTTTTCGATTTTTTCCTTAATTTGTTTAATATTTAATGAATTGTTTTCTGTTATAAATTTTTCAAAATTGTTTAAGTTATTATTGAAGAGCTCTATAACTCCATCTGAAAAAATAAAAACTTTCTCTCCTTTTCTTATATTTATCTCTTCTTTTTTATATTCATAATCTTCTATAATTCCAACTGGCGGAGAGTTTACTATTCCAAAGCTTGTTATATTTAAATCTATATCTGAATAGATAGCATGCGGGTGTCCTGCTGAAGTATAAATTATTTTGTTTGATTCTACATCTATAAGACAAAGAAAAACAGTAACAAACTTTATTTCTCCTATATTCAAATTAATTATTTTTTTATTCAATTGTTTTAAATAGAATGTTAAATCAACATTTTTTGACTTCTCAAACTTTTCTTTATACTCATTATAGATATCTTTTACAAGAACCGTAAACATTGAAGACCCTACTCCATGTCCTGAAACATCTGCCATCAAAGCTATATAAAAACTTTTATCTTCGATATTTCTTATTTCATCTATATAGAAAAAATCTCCTCCAACCTCATCTGATGGCTCATATATACTTTCAAATATTAAATTTTCACTATATGGTAGCTTTTCTGGTATAAGGCTTAATTGTAATAACTTTGCTGTCTTTAAATCATTAATCAGGCTTATATTTATCTCCTTTAACTTTTCCTGTGTTCTCATATAATCATCATTGTCTATTAAAAATATTATTATTTCTTCTACTTCGTTCTTTTTGTTCTTTATTGGAAAAAACTTTATGTTATACCATTTGTTATATATCTTTATATCCATTGATTTTTTTATACTTTCTTCTTTTTTTAGTTTTTCAATCTCTATTAATATTTTTTCTGAGTATTGTATTGGCAAAATCTGAGAAATATCTCTACCTATGAATATATTTTCTATACCAAATATTTTATTAAATATTTCATTTACATATTTAATTTTATTTTCACTACTGAGGAGTATAATTCCCTCTTTTACATTTTCAAGAATTCTTTTGTTAAGCATTACCTGTTTGTTGAGGTTTTCAATCCATATTTCTTCTCTCGATATATCTTTGATAATTAAAAAGTATCCGAGAATTAATCCATTTATTTCTATCTTTCTTATAAGAACCTCTGTTTTTATGTGATTTTTGTTTATATCTTTTATGTATAGTTCTACTTTTTCTTCCTCTATCTTCTTTAATATCTCTATTAGCCTTAAAAAATCTTCAACATTTTCTTCCTTTATGATTGTTTTAAAGTTTTTTCCAATTATGTTTTCACCATATCCGAAAATATATTTTGCTCCACTATTCCAGCTTATTATGTTAAATTTTTTATCTATTTTTATAAATGCATAATCTTTTATCTTTTCAATTATATTTTTTTCTTCTTTTTTAGATAAGTAGGTATCTATGATTATATTCGATAGAAAAGTTCTTACTTTTCTTTTATTGAAGAGAAAGACTTTTCTTGAAAAAATAGCCCTTAAACTGTTTTTAACATAGATTACAATCAAAAATAGAGTTTTTTCTTTTGAAATGTCAAGTTTAATGTAATTAAAACCATTATATACCTTTGTTATTTCCTTCTTGTTTATTTTCTCAAAACATTTGATATTTTCCTTTTCTTCTTTGTAATATAATATTAAGTTATTATCTTTATCAGGAAAATAAATATATATATTATCGAATAAAAACAATTTTATAAGTTTTTGAGAAATCAAGACAAAGGTATCCTTTGTGAGATCGGTTGATTCATTTTTAAGGATAATGTAGTTATTAAGAATATCTTCAATATATTTATCTGTTCTATAAAAGATTAAAATGAAATTTATCAATATTAAAAATATAAATAAGAATGAAAAAATGTAGATTATGCTTTCCAGATATATTCTCCTTTTAAATTAATTTTTTTAAAAAAAGGTTCAGTAGTATATATTAGTAAATTAACTTTATTTGCGAAAATTTTTGTTAATTTTTTGTTAATCAAGTAAATATTTTTTAGTTTTGTTGTGCAAAATAGATGAAATTTTTGTTTACTCTTTTGCATATTTTATAACTTTGATTTATCCAAAAAGTTTATTTTTAAGTTTTCTGTAAAAATGTTATATTTTTTATATATTTTTTGCAAAAAAAAGGCACATAAAAATGCACAGTTTTTTTATTTTTTTCCGAAATAATTATATTATGAAACAAAAAAAAATAGTATTTTTTATATTGATTTTTTTGAATAATTTTTATGGGCTTGAAGTGTATGTTACTGGTATAAATATTAAAAAGACAGAAGAAGGAATTGTAATAGAATGGAAGGCTGAAACAAATCTTCATAATTTTATTATATATAGAAACTTTGACAAGCCGATAGATAGGCTTGAAAGACTTAAAGAAAGTGAAATTATCTCTTCAAATACTTTTACAGGAGAAGAAAAAGATAATTACTATGTTTTCAAATATGTGGATAGTTTAATAAAGAATAAAAATATCTATTATATAGTTTTACCAGAGAAGAACATCACAAAAGAAGATTTTGTTCCAAATATTAATTTTAATTATAAGCCTTTTTTTGTAAAAGAAGATAAAATAAAGATAAAAAATATTTTTGCAAAAAGAAATAAAGCAAGTATAATCATATTCTGGGATGTCGAAGGAGAGATTGGAGATAGAATCAGTTTTAAATTATACAAAAAAAATAGGCCTTTTCAGGAGAATGATGTTTATTTAAAACCTTATGCAGAAAGAATAGAAGACTTTTACTTTGAAGATATTGATGTTAAGTATGGAGAAGATTATTATTATCTTATTTTAACAGAGAAAGACATAGAATTTATTAAAGAAAATGAGATTTTCTTGAAAGGGGAATTTTTTCCTACTAACAATGTTTTAATTGAGAAAGAATTAAAAGTGAGAGAAAAGATAAAGAAAGCAGATTTTATAAAGAATTTTACAAATCAGGGAAACAAAAATGAGAGATAGAGGAGCTTTTTTATTTTTAGGTTTTAGCATTGTTTTATTTTTTATTGTAATTTTTGTAGTAATGGAAGTAGATATTGATAAGATTGATTTTTTTGAAAAATTTAAAAAAGTGGAGAAAAAAGAAGTCATTCAGGATGATGAAGAAAAATTATTTAACAATATAAAAATTGCTCTTGATTTAAAAAATAAAGAAAAAGCAAGAGATTTGATTTACGACTATTTTATTAATTATCCAGCAGGCAAATACTTATCAGAGGCTGCTTTTTTGGCGGCTGAATTATATTATGACGAAAAAGATTATGAAAAGGCTATAGATTTTCTTGTCAAAGCAAGAAAATATAATGTTCAGAATCAAAAAGCATTATTTCTTATGTCAAAAATTGCGGTAGAGATAGATAGATTTAATCCAGTTTTATATAGTGAATTGACTATAGCAGAGAAAGAAATAAAGGCAGATTATATATACATTGGGCTTGGATATCAAAATGTTTATTCAAAACTTTATGACGAGGCTATAAGATATTTTTCAAGGCTTAATGACGAAGAAGGTTTCAAAGGACTTGCGAGAGCCTACATAGAGAAAGGAGATTATGAAAAGGCAATAGAAAGTTATTTAAAGTTTTTCAGCATTGTTGATAAAAACAATAAACAATATGAAAGTGTTAAGATTGCATTTTTAAAGCAGACACTTTATTATGCAAACAAACTTTTTGATGCCAAGAAGGAAAATTGCACAAATTATTACAATATCTTAGCTGAAAATTTTTATGATGAAGTTGAAGGTGAAGTCTCTTTGATTAAACTTGCTAATTTTTATATTAATAAAAAAGATTATATTAATTCTATAAAATATCTTCAAAAAGCATTGAATAATAAAATAACAGAGCAGGATGAAGATGCTACATTTTTACTGGGGCAAACATATTATTTGAATGGGAATAAAAGAGAGTCATTTCAAATTTTTAATACATTTTCACAGAAGTATCCCTCAAGTCAAAAGATTCCTGAAGTTAAAGAATGGATTTCATTACTTAAGAAAGAAATTTATTAACTTTTTTATTACTTTTCCGATAGTTTAAGGGACAGGGAAGTTTATTAAAAACCAAGGAGGGTAAAAATGGAAAGTTCTGTTATGAATTATTTTAAAAAACTTGCTACAGTTTTATTTAAGGAAAAAGAAATACTTGAACTTGTCCTTAAAGTTGAAAATGAAAAGTATGATATTTTAAGATTTGTAGATGTCAAAGGACTTATGGATTTAAATTCGCAGGAAGAAGGCTTTCTTGAATTACTTTCTTCAATAGAGAAAAGAAGGAAAGATATTATAATTGCTATGTGTAAAGAAAAAGGTATTAATCCAGACCTTTCTCTTAAGGAAATAATGGAATATTTTAATAGTGAAATAAATGAAGAAATAAAGAATGAAATTACAGATTTAAGAGAATCTATAAAAAGCATTTCAGAAAAGTTAAGAGCTGTTGTAAGGGAAAATGAACAACTCATAAAATCAAATATGGAAATAATAAGTCTTACACTTAATTTTGCAAACAAACATTCTTCTTATGAAACCTATAATTTCAGAAATAAAGGTGAGGCAGCCTCTCGAGTTCATCTTATAAATAGCCTTGCTTAAAAAACAGGAGGAGCAAAAATGCTTTCTACATTTCATGGTATAGAAACCGGTAAAAAAGGTTTAATGTCAAACAATATGGGAATCCAGACAACAGGACATAACCTTTCAAATGTAGAGACAGAAGGGTATTCAAGACAGAAAGTAAATCTTTCAACTACAATACCTCTTTATGAACCGAGTGCCAATAGAGTAGAAGTTCCCGGACAGATTGGAACTGGTGTTCAGGTTGAAGATATTCAGAGAGTAAGAGATCAGGCAATAGATGACAGAATAAATTATGAAAAAGGTGGGCTTGGTTATTGGGAAACAAAACAAAAATTTCTTCATCAGCTTGAAACTATCTTTAATGAACCAGACAAACCAAATTTGAGAACTGTGCTTGACGATTTCTGGGAAAGCTGGCAAAAACTTGCAGCAGATCCAACAGAACAGGCATCAAGGCTTGAACTTATCCAGAGAGCAGAACTTCTTGCTAAAACTATGAACCATACCTATAATTCGGTTTATGACTTAAGACAGAATGTAAACCTTCTCATAGAACAAAAGATAGCTGAAATTAATCACATTGCAAGAGAAATTGCAACATTAAATATACAGATAGTAAAATCGGAAGCCATGGGAGATAAACCAAACGATCTTTACGATAAAAGAGACCTTCTTGCAGACAGGCTTTCAAAAATTGTAGATATAAGAATAGAAAGAAACAACAAACATGAACTTATAGTTTATATAGGGACAGAAAACCTTGTTCAGGGGGGGAAGGTTCATGAAGTAAGGGGTGTTGGTGAACCTGAAAACGATGGTTTAACAGCAGTTTTGTGGGATGATGGAAGACAGGTTAAACTTGGGGCTGGTGAACTTGCAGGGCTTATGGATGTGAGAGATAATGACTTAAGAAAAGCATTGCAGAATTTAAATTCTCTTGCAGTTAATATAACAGATACGACAAATGAAGTTCATAGAGATGGTTTTGGACTTAATTTGACAACAAATAACAATTTCTTTAAGGAAATACCTCTTTCACCTGTCGCTAATGGGGATTATGATTTCAATAATGATGGAATTTTTGATGGAGTCGCTATTTTCAGAGTAAGTGGCACAGAAAGACTTGATGAACATACAGTTATTGGAAGCAGTGGATTTTTAAATTTTGGTCCTTCAAGATTTAATGGTCAGGATGTGTTAATTCAATATCAGGCTACTGATAAGGTAAAGGACGTTATTGAAAGAATAAATCAGTCGGATGCAGGAGTTGTAGCCTATCTCAATCACAAAGGGCAGCTTTCTCTTAAAGCAAAAATTCCCGAGGACAGAAGATTTCCACAGTTTGTTATAAGACATATAGAAGATAGTGGGAATTTCCTTGTTGGAGTTGCAGGTATTTTGAGTGAATCTGGAGCAAATGGGGCGTTTGATTATAGAACACCTGGAAATATTACAAAGTTTAATGTTCCAGCAGAAAATGTAGCACTCACTTTTCAAAAGAATCAGGGAGCATGGTTTGGCCTTGATGAAAAGATTTTAGCCAATCCTGATAGTATAGCTGCAGCGGCTGGTATAGATACAAATGGAGATGGTGATCCAGATAGAATTAACGGGCTTGGAGATAATAGAAATGCACTTCAAATTGCAGAGTTAAGGCATAGAAAGATAATGATAGAAGAGAGATCTTCAGCTTCAGATTTTATTAAAGCTATGATTGGTGATTTTGGAACCAGATCAGAGGCGGCTATTGTTAATATGGATAAAAATAAAGCTGTTGTTGATAGTCTTGAAAATTTAAGAAAGCAGATAAGTGGAGTTAATGTAGATGAAGAATTATCAAAAATGATAATGTATCAGCATGGATATAATGCATCAGCAAGACTTGTCTCTGTAATCGATAGAATGATAGAGACTTTAATAAGAATGGGGGCATAAGGAGGTCTTAAATGAATCCGAGAGTTACTCAAAGTTTTATTGTAAATGATTTTAATGTAAATCTTAAATCAAGGATGAATGAATTGCAAAAGACACAAAATAAACTTGCAAGTGGATATAGAATTAATTTACCGAGTGATGACCCTGTTGGGACAATACTCTATATGGATTACGAACACAGGCTTAAAGAAGTTCAAACCTATCAAAGAATTATAGAAGATGGCAAAGCAAGACTTAATATGATAGATTCATCTCTTGAAAGTGCTACTACAATTATTCAGAGATTAAGAGAGCTTGCCATTCAGGGTGCAAATGGGACATATACAAAAGAAGATAGAGAAAAGATGGCAGTGGAAGTTGATCAACTTTTAAGAGAGCTTCTTAATATTGCAAATATGTATTACAAAGATACTCCTCTTTTTGGCGGAACAACAATAAGTGATAAGCCTTTTAAACCACAATTTAAGGTAGATGAAAATACAGGAATAGAATATCTGGAAAATGTAAGATATATGGGCAATAATCAGGCAAGAATTCTTGAGGTAGATAGAGGTGAAAGGGTAGATGTGACTCCCCCTGGCAACCAAATTTTCTGGGCGGAAAATATGGAAATCTATTCGACACTTAATGTTAGTGGATACGTAGCACAAAAAGACTCAAAGATTCTGGTAGATGGAGTAGAAATAGCCATTAATGCTGGGGATAATCTTGAAGTAATAGCAAATAAAATAAATGATGCAGGACTTGCTGTAAAAGCAAGTATTCAGACACAGGAAGGGCAAAGCTATTTCGCACTTGAGACCACATCTCCACATCAGATTTCTCTTCTTGACCTTGATGGAGGAACTGTTTTGCAAGATTTAGGTATTATCGATCATGGGATGTATCCACCAAACAACTATTCTCCAGCAGCAAGAGTTTTCACTGGAAGTGTTTTTGACGTAATGATTAATTTCAGAAAGGCACTCTTAAGTGATAATGTTTTTCAAATAGGAGGTAGAGCTGTTGTTGGTATTGATAATTCTCTTGGTAATTTACTGAAGTATAGAGCACATATGGGAGCAGTTACAGCAAGATTGGATAATATATTCAATAGACTTACGAGCGATAATGTTTATCTTGAGGATGCAAAGCAGAATACTATAGGGACTGATATTGCGAAGGCAATGATGGACTTGAAAGCATTAGAATTTTCGCATGATGTTGCATTAAATGTTGGTGCAAGAATTTTACCGAGAACTTTGCTTGATTTTTTAAGATAAAATAAAGTGTTAAATTTTTTGAAATATTTTTAATTTGTAATTAAATTATAAATGCCTTAAAATTTGGAGGAGGCGGTGGAAACTATAAAAACGAAAGCCTATGGTGAAATTCAGGTAGAAAAGGATACGGAAATCTTCTTTAAGAGAGAAATTCTTGGATTTGAAGGGTTTAAGTATTATTACTTGATTGAAATGGGAGATTTGCCAAATTTTTACTGGCTACAGTCCAAGGAAGAACCAGAGCTTGCTTTTATTGTTGTGAACCCAAGATTATTTAAACCAGATTATGTTTTAAACATAGATGCATCAGATTTGCAACTTCTTGAGCTTGAAGATGGTGAAGAAATTGTGGATTTTGTAATAGTTAATATTCCAGAAGATGTTACTAAGATGACAATGAATTTACTTGGGCCTATAGTTATAAATGCTAATAAGAGAATCGGAATACAGGCAATTTCACTCAGTAATGATTATGGAACAAAGGTTCCGATTTTTACAAATTTAGAATCAACAGAGAATAAAGGAGAATAATAAGTGCTGGTTTTATCCAGAAAAGAAGAAGAATCTATAATCATAAATGACAACATCGAGATAAAGATTATTGGGGTAAAACAAGATCAGGTAAAAATTGGCATTATTGCACCAAAAGATGTTAAAATATTTAGGAAAGAAATTTATGATGAAATACAGAGTGCCAATATTGCCGCTGCAAGTTCTACAGATAAACTGGCTGATTTAGCCGAAAATATAAAAGATAAACTTGGCAAAGGGGGTAAGTCTAAGAAAAAATGATTAGTAAAGAGAAACTACAAATACTTGAATTATATAACAAGGGGCTTGAATTATATCGAGCAAAAAAATTTGTTGAAGCTAAAAGCTGTTTTGAAAAATGTCTTCAGGTTTTGCCTGAAGATGGTCCATCACAGGTTTATGTGGAAAGGTGTGATTATTTTATAAAAAATCCACCACCACAAGATTGGGATGGCGTTTTTGTAATGACAACAAAATGAAAAAATAAATTGGAGGATGAAAAATGCCACAGAATATCGATCCTTATAAGGATTATCCTACAAAAACAACGCTTTCTGCAAACACTGTATTTGATGGAGTAATGAAGTTTAAGGATTCTTTAAGGATTAATGGAGAGTTTAAAGGGAAAATTGACTCCGAAGGACTTCTTGTGTTAGGGCCTAACTCAAAATTTATAGGGGACATAATTTGTGATGAAGTGATAGCAGGAGGAGAGATAAGGGGAAATATTACAGCAAGGAAGAGGCTTGAGCTTTTTGAGACTGCAAAAGTTTTTGGAGATATAAAAACAGCCAAACTTAAAATTGCTGATGGTGTGATTTTTGAAGGTAAATGTGATATGTCTTTAAAATAATAATATAAGCTTGCTATTTTTGCTCGCTTCTTTTGTGAGGGAGGTTTTATGCTTGAAGTTGAAAAGAAAAAGAATGTAGTTGTTATTAAAGTATCTGGGCGACTTGAAATAAATCAGGCACTTGAGCTTGAAGACCTTATAAATTCAAATATTTCAAATGGGGCTAAATTTTTTGTTTTTGATCTTGGCAATGTTCATTATTTATCTTCAAGTGGAATAAGGGTTTTTATTGCTACTTTAAGACAGCTTAAAGAAATGAAAGGTAGAATGATACTTGCAAACTTAAGTAATAATGTTATAAAAACTTTGAAGATTGTTGAACTTGATGGACTTTTTGAAATTTTTGATAATGTAGATGATGCTGTTAAAACCATTGAATCGGAATAAGTTATGCACGGGTTTTTGCTCGGTTTTATGGGGCTTTTTTTAGTTGTTGGCAGTGGCAGTGCATGGTTCTTTTTTAATTTATACAAAAGGAAAAAAATTGCGAAAAACCTTCTTTCATTACCAAAGGAAAGAAGGTTTTTTTGGTATAAATTGAAGCAAGAAGGATACACCATAGAGGAAATTAATAAGATAAAAAAATTCAGTGTTTATATAAATGAAGAAGAGGAACCATCCCTTTTAAAAGTTGATTTTTTAGTCAAAAGGCAGGGTAAAAGATTGGGTGGTATTTTTATTCCAGAGATTATCGATAAAAAAGACATAATAAAACTTTGTTTTGTTTATTCAAATGTATTTAAATTACAGGGATTAATATTTTACAATGAGTATGATAGAAGTTTTATTAAGGTAGAAATATGAAAAAGCGAATTTTTCTACTCGGTGCAACAGGTTCTATAGGCACATCTACTTTAGAGGTTATAAAAAAATATCCTGAACATTTTGAACTTGTGGGAGTGAGTGCAAATTCAAATTTGAAAAAACTTGAATCAATAATAAGGGAATTTAAACCCAGATATGCAGTTCTTACAAAGGATCATTCTTTTAAAGATAGTGATTTTTGCAAAGTTCTTGTGGGAGAGAAGGGCTATGAAGAGGTTATTTTTTCAAAAGATATTGATGTAATAGTTATAGCAATATCAGGAATTGCAGGGTTATACCCAACAATTAAGGCAATAGAGAGTAAAAAAAGGGTGGTTTCAGCAAATAAAGAATCTTTGGTTGCGGCTGGAGACCTTGTTTTAAGTTATCTTGAAAAATACAATCAAAATATAATCCCTGTTGATAGCGAGCATAATGCCATTTTTAATTTATTCTCAAGAATTGAAAAAAGTTTTATTAACAAAATAATTTTGACGGCATCTGGCGGACCATTTTTAAGAAAAGATATAACTGAAAAAACTTCTATTGATGAAGTGCTATCACATCCAACATGGAATATGGGAAATTATATTACAGTTAATAGTGCAACAATGATGAATAAAGGCTTTGAGGTAATAGAGGCACACTATTTATTCAAATTGGATTATGATAAAATTGATGTCCTTGTGCATCCACAATCGCTTGTTCATGGCATTGTTGAGACTATAGATGGGACTAATTTTATGGTAGCTTCTCCAAATGATATGAAGTTTCCAATCGCTTTGGCTTTATTTTATCCTGAAATTCCAGAAAAAAAATTCAAAACAATAAAACTGGACGAAAAACCTCTTGAGTTTTTTAAGGTTGATCAAAAAAATTTCCCACTTCTTGATTTTTGTTATGAGATGGGAAGACAGGGGGGGCTTTCTACTACTGTTCTGAATGCAGTTAATGAGTATTTTGTGGATATCTTTCTTAAGGGTAAAATAAAATTTTCTGAACTCGCAAAGACAATTATTAAAACAACAGAGAAATTCATAAATCTTAATAAACCACAATCTCACTATTCACTTGATGATGTATTTACAATTGATAGAGAAGTAAGAACTTTTTGTGAGAAAATTTAAAGTTTCTTTGTAATATCTTTCCCGATATAAAGATCTTTAATCTGCAAAATCTTTTTGTTATCTGGAGAAAAATAAACTTCTTTCAATATAGAAAGGTTTGTCTTTCCACCATCTATTAAAATTGAGTAAATCATTTTTACATTTTCTACCTTGTTTGTTTGTATTTCGTTTGTTACTACTTCAAATTTATAAGAGAATAGTTTGTAGTTGTTCTTTTTTATAGGAAGATTGGTTTCATTGTTTATAAAATCTGATGTTGTGAGTTCAATTATCTTGTTTGTGTTATTTGAAGACAGATATTCGTAAAATTGAGATAAATTTTTTTCATATTCAGATACATTATATCGAGAGGATTTCATTAAGAAGAAAATTACCATTACTAAAACAAAAATAAAGATCAAAATTACTGGAACAAAGGTTAAAAATTTTTTCAATTTATTGTTTTCCATTCAAGCCTCCCCTTTTAATCATTGTATATAGAATATACTATTTTTTGAGAAAAAGTCAACTTTATTTGTTCTATAATTCTTTTGTAAATTTCTTTTTCTGTTTTTATACTTAAGATTTCAGGAGATATTGAGGATATATTTTTATAATATTTTTCATTCATTCTGAAATTTCCACAGCTTATATCTAAAATTTTTTCTGTGTCTATGTAAGAGGAAATTTCTTTCAAAAACTTTTCATATATTTCTATATTTCCTGTTGTTATTATTGGGTCAAAGACGAGTCTTACTTTCCAGCCTTTTTCCTGAGCTTTTTTTACTGCTAAAAGTCTTTGTTTTAATTGAGGTGTTTTATTTTCAAAATTTTCTATTATTTCGCAAGGGAGTATGGACCACGCAAGAATAATATTCGGAAGGGGTTTTAAGTCTTCTATTGAGTTAAAATTTGAGCTTTTTGTCCTGATTTCTGTTGTTATTTTTGGGTGGTTTGAGAGAAAGTTATAAAATTGGTGAATAAAGCCACCAATATTTTCAAAAGCAAGTAAATCTGTATCATAAGACAAAAAGAGTAAAAAGCCTCCATTTTCTTCTTCTTTTGTAAGGGCATTAAAGAAATCTTCGATATTTAAAAAAAATACAATATTTGCGGAATTATACATACCTTTTAAAAAACAGTAGGAGCAGTCAAAAATACAGTTGAGAATGAGAGAGGTATAAAAACTTCTTTCAAATCCAAAATTCTGGCAATATGGGGGGTTGGGATATAAGAAGTTTCCTTTTTTTTCTGCTAAAATTAGGGAGGGATTTTTTTTCTGTAGATTAAAAGATTGTTTTTTTCTACCAAAGATCTCAAGATAGTTATCTATGTAAATTATTTCTCTGTTTTTAAATTTTTCTAATATCTCGGTGGCTTTTTCTTTTATATTTTTTTCTATGTAAATATGCTTAAAGTAGGGAATTTTTGAGGTTGTCATAATATTTTTTTCTTTCCTGTTTTGTTTTTGCTTTGTATTGTAAAAATTTTTTTAAATTTTCTATCGAAAAGTTTTTCCTTACTTTTGCTATTTTGTATAAACTGAAAAGCTCATTTTTCATGTATTCTGTAAGGTTTAAGTTTTCTTTAATAGCGAGAAGAAATTCGTTTTCTTCTATAGAAATAGTTTCTTTTTGTTCAAAATTGTGCAATTCCTGTAAAGAATTAATAATCTCATTAATATTTTTAAGATTTTTTTCAATAATTTTTGATATAAATTCCTTTGTGATATTTCCTACATCAAGATGATCTGAAACAATTTTTAATACGTGTGATTTGTGAGGAGAAGAAAAAAATTGCGCGGCTTCAAGAAAATAAGCACTTTCCATATCAATAAGCTCTCCTTCTATATCTGAGCTGTAAGAATTAATAACCTTACCGAAACTTTCGATTGAGCTTTCTTTAAGATTATGATTGAATATTATATCTGGATAGAATTTTTTTTTCGAGTCGTTCTGAATGGCTTTGTTGATTAAAAAAATATCTCCAATATTTATCTCTTTATTTTTTGCTCCACATACACCTGTAAGCAGGAAAAAATCATCTTTTTTTTGTGAAAATAAATAAGAGAATACAGAAGCAGCTTTGATACCACCAATGCCTGTTATAGAAAGTGATAGATCATCTTTTTTAAAATGTTCAAATTCATTGTAGTTAAAATCTTTCTTCAAGCCAAAATATTCAATAATCGGAAGTGCTTCTGGATATAAAGCCGTAAGAATATGAACCATATTTTATAATAACATAAAAAGAAGGCTTTAGCAAAAAAATGGGCTTTGTAGTAATAAAACTGCAAAGCCCATTGATATTAAAAATGTATTCTGAATCCGAGCCTTAAAGAAAAACTAATTCCAAGACTTGGAAGGAAGCTGACAAGAGGAGCAAATTCAGTAAATATTTCAAAGTTTTTTACTGGCCATATCTGTAAACCTATAGGTATTCTTCCACCTAAGTCTATGGCAGAATTTTCGCCACTTGTTCCAATACCGACATAAGCACCAACACCGAGATAGTAATCTAAAGCCCCAGTGAGATGTTCATTTACTACCCAGTAATCACAACTTGCAGCTATTCTTGAATATTTTTCAGCTAAAAACCATTCAACTCCTAAAACAGGAAAGTTACCAAATTTGAGTGTTAACCCAGCACCTCCTCCAAGACTTCCAGAACCACTGCTTACAAGATTACCATAGATACCAAGACCCGTTAAACTTTTCTTTGAAAAGCCCATATTTACAAGAGTTAACAACACAGCCATTATTAAAATAAGTCTTTTCATTTCCAAACCTCCAATAGCTTATTTGCTCTTATTTTATATTTTTTGAGTTAAAAAGTCAAAATTATTTCTCAAGAATTAAAAACTCTGTTCTTCTGTTCTTACTTCTTCCTTCTTCAGTTGAATTTGGGGCTATGGGCTTTGTTTCGCCAAAACCTTTTGCCCTTAATCTTTCTGGGCTTATGCCGTTTTTGATGAGATATTCCATTACTACATTTGCTCTCTTTTCTGATAGTTTCTGATTGTATTCTTTTGAGCCGATGTTGTCTGTATGTCCCTGAATTTCAAGCTTTATTTTTGGATTTTTCTTTAATTTTTCTACTATTTTGTCTAATGTAGAT
Organism: Brevinematales bacterium; assembly: GCA_037479045.1. Taxonomy (GTDB): domain Bacteria; phylum Spirochaetota; class Brevinematia; order Brevinematales; family JAOACQ01; genus JAOACQ01. The sequence continues at coordinate 59,161 of JBBFLL010000007.1, forward strand.
AGCGATTCTCTTCTGAGATATGCTTGATTGAACTCAAAATATATATTTGGGACTATTATTGATTCGCCTACGTCGAGATCTTCAAGTTTAATGTCTGGCAAGACCTCTACTGCTTTTGGGGGACTAATATTTATGTCTGGTTTTTTTTCTTCAATTTGAGGTTCTGATTTCTCACTTGACTGGCTTGATTTTTTTTCAATTTCATCATCCCAGTCTTTTGTCGGTTTACTTATGGGATTTGGAGTTAATTTATCATTTATTGCAACTTGATTTTGTTCTTCAGGGGCAAGTTGATAGCTTCCATCGTTTCCGTAAACTATGGCTCTTTCGTAATATGTGCCTATTGCATAGATATAATTCCCGGCAGGTAGAAAAATTGTCCCTCTTGAAATAACTGGCTGGGAAGCAGCTCCAGGAAAAGGAGGATAAAATTCCCAGAGAGGAGTTTTTTCTCCAAACTGGAAGGCTTTGAGTGTAGTAAAAACAATATCTTTATCTCCCACTCTTTTTGTGTAATTGTAAGCAACATAAACCTGATCATTTACTGTGGCAAAATATGGTGACGATTTTTCCTGAAAGTCTATTTCATATTTTATGTTTCCTGTTTCTGGTGAAATGACAGTTAACTTTCTATTGCCAATAGAAAGCAATATCTCATTGTCTGTAAAAGAGGGACTTGAGGTTATATAGTCTTCGTATTCTTTTTCGCCAAGAATTGTTCCTTTATCAAGAGAAAGAGTATAAAGTTTTTTACCAGAAGGAATGAATATTTTTCCTCTATAGATTACGGGAGGAAAAATCTGAAGAGGATTTTCAATTTGCCTTTTCCAAATAGTATCCCCAGTATTTGCATCAATACAAACAACATAAAAAGTATTATTTTTAAAGTCTCTTGATTGAGTCAAAATTTTGTCATCATAAAAAGTAGGAAAACCACTATAGCTTTCTATTTCCTGATTTGCCCAGAGAACGTGACCATTAAAAATCTCTCTTGCTATGAAATTTTTTCTTGTTCCATAAAAAATTTTGTTGAATAAAACAAAGGGATCTGCATATATTCCGTCTATAACAGCCTTTGTTTTTTCAAACTCCTGTAAACCAGCTCTTGCCCAGATAATTTTACCATTTATTTTATTGATACAATAAATTGCTGTGGCATCTGAAATAAAAAGTAGATTGTCTTTTATGATAGGGTATTTCACCTTTCCAGCTACGTTTGCCTTTCCACTGAAATGTCCTGATACCTCAAAAAGATCAAGTTTCCAGAGAAGTTTTCCAGTTTCTTCATCAAGACAGTATACAATTTTATCAATATCTGTAAAGTATACCCTTCCATCAGAAACAACAGGATTAAATACATAGTTTTGAGCCATATATAGCCATTTGAGATTGTTGTTTTTAACAATGATGTGATCGTTATTGGCAGTGAAATACATATTTCCCTTGTATATAGGCCAATCAGACGCAAAGATAATTCCAGAGAATAAAATAAAAAAAATTATAATCATCAATAAGAATTTTCGACAGAGAAGGTTAAAAAGTAAAATCTGCTTTTAAAAAATTGAGAATTATAATGGGAGTTATGTAAACTTCTATTATTGCAGCAATTAAAAAAAGCAAAATGGCGATCAAAATATATTTTTTTATTTTATCAAGAAAAAAGCTGTCAAATTTGTGCTTTTCAATATAAAACAATTTGAAAACTTTTATGCCAAAAAGCAGAGATATAAATATAGCGGGTAGTTCAAAAATACTATGTGGCAATAAGGAGATAATAAAAACTCTCAATTTTTCAACCGATAGAAAAAATCTCATAAGAATGCCAAGAGAAAAAAAATTTATACCAATAAGAATAAAAGAAGGAAGACAAAAAATAAGTCCACCAACTATTATTAATAAAGAGACAAATATGTTATTCAAAAAAATATTAAAAACATTGAATTGAATATTTGAAATATATTTTTTCACAAAGTCAATCCATTTGTATTGAACATTTTGTGGCATAAAAAATCCAATCAGAAATGAAAGAAAAACAAAAATGATAGAAATAATAAAGATATTAAAGTTTTCTTTAATTGTATTTTTGAGATATTTCATCAATCTGCTTTTCAAATTTTTTTGTTGTAATGATATTTTGAACACGTATCTTATCTATTTTAAGCCCTTCAAGTTTTTCTTCAAAATCTTTTTTTGTTATCTTGTTTTCTTTGAAATCATTGCTTAATTTCATTTCATTGCTTTGAATTATAGTCTGAATATGAGTTATGCTTTCATTGAAGTTAGTGAATTCTACTTTTATACTCATATAACTCAAAACAACATTTTTGTAGACAACTATAAGCTCATCTATGGAGTTGAAATTGTTTTCTTTTGCAATTCGTTGCATTTTCTTGCTCTTTTTAAGGGTTTCAAAGAATTTTTTGTTTGCATCTGGGCTTTCTCTTTCTGCTTTTGAGAGAGTCTCGTTATATTTCTCTGAAAATTCAAGTATTGAAGGTAAAACATTAACAAAATTTGAAATTTGCTCTTCACTCAATATAATGATATCTGTATTTCTTATGCCACCATTGTATTCGTCTTCATTTCCACAACCGAATAGAATTAAAATAGAGAGAAAAATAAACCACCTTTTCATAAGACCCCTACTTTACAATCCCTATAAATCCAAACATAGCAAGTGACATTAAAGCTGCTGATATAAAAGCTATAGGTAAATCTTTAAAAGCCTTTGGAACCTTAGCTCTTACAAGCCTTTCTCTTACACCAGCCATCATAATTAAAGCAAGGGTGAAACCAAGCCCTGCTGATAATGCAAATATTATGGATTCAATAAAGGTATATTTTTCTCCCACAACAATAAAGGCTGTTCCAAGTATAGCACAGTTTGTAGTTATGAGTGGAAGATAGATTCCAAGCATATGATACAAAGATGGAATAAGCTTTTTTAAAGCCAATTCAACAAGCTGAACAAATGCTGCTATTACGAAAATAAATACAATAATCTGAAGAAATTTATCGAGATGTAAAGGGACAAGAATATAATAGTTTACAGGAAATATTACGGCTGTTGACATTACAAGAACAAATGTTGCTGCAAAACCCATTCCAATGGCTGAATCAATTTTTTTTGATACTCCAAAGAAAGGACAAAGACCTAAAAACCTTGAAAATATGAAATTATTTATAAAAATTGCACCAAAGATCAATGTTAAAATTTTATTTATATCCATTTTTTACCTCCTATTTTTGGGGTTCTGTTTTTTTAGTTGCCTTTTTATTTTTAATATATTGAAAAAATGCAAGTAGCAAACCGAGAATTATAAAGCCTCCCGGAGGAAGTATAAAAACAACTGCTGGATCAGAAATATATTTTCTTAAGTCAAATACAGGGCCTACTCCAGCAAGCTGTAAGGTTATTGTTCCACTACCAAGCACTTCTCTTATAAATGCAATGATTGTCAGAGATAACATAAAACCAAGCCCCATTCCAATCCCATCGAGAACAGAATGTAATGGATCATTCTTTGAGGCAAAGGCTTCTGCTCTACCAAGAATTATACAGTTTACAACAATAAGCGGTATGAAAATACCGAGAGCCCTGTTGAGATCGGGTGTGAAAGCCTGCATAAGCAATGAAACGATAGTAACGAAAGTCGCAATAATTGAAATATAGGCTGGAATTCTTACTTCATTAGGAATCCATTTTCTCAGTAAAGAAACAAGAAGATTGGAAAAAGCTAAAACGAAAATGACAGCAATACCCATTCCTATTCCATTTATAGTTTGTGTTGATACGGCAAGAGTAGGACAAAGTCCCAATACAACAACAAAAATAGGGTTTTCTTTTATAATACCTTTTGTTAATTCTTTCCAGTTAATTTTCATTTGTTCCCCCTTTCTTTTCAGTTGCTGAGGATTTTGAGTCTATAAGAGCTTCATCAACAATATAGCCAAGTTTTTTGTATATTATAAAAGCATCTCTTATGTCTTTTGATACAGCCAGGGAAGAAAAAGTTGCACCAGAAACTGCATCTATTCCCTTTGTTTTAAATTCTGACTTTTCGGCTGGAATTTCTTCCCATTTTTTACCTATAAATTGAGATAACCATTTCTTATCATTAATTTTCGTTCCAAGACCGGGTGTTTCTTTTGAAGCAGAGACAATAACAACATTTGCCACAAATCCATTTGTTATTGCTACGAGCGAAACCACTGGTCCACCATAACCTGTATTGGCAGTTTTAAAAATATGTGCAATTTCTTTTCCATTTTCATCAGTAGCCACATAATATTCTGTTCCTTCTATTTCTTTTGTGTTAAAATTCTTTGCTTCTGGAAAGACCTTTTTTAAGGCTAAAATTTCTTCATTTTTTGCAGACTCAGCAAGCCTTTTCTCAAGCGATTGATATGTAAAACTGAGTAAAAAACCAACACCAACACCTATAACAACTAAAGGATAAACTATTTTTATAAACCTAAGCATTTTTTGCCCCCCTCTTATAACCATAAATTCTACCTTTAAAATATCTATCAATAAGAGGAACAAATATATTCATAATTACTATTGCATAACTTACTCCTTCGGGATAACCACCAAAAAGCCTTATGATGACGGTCAGGACTCCAAGAAGTATTGCAAATAAAACCCTTCCTCTGAAAGATATTGGAGAAGTTACATAATCTGTTGCCATAAAGAAAGCTCCAAGAAAAAGTCCACCCGAAAGAATGTGGAATAAGGCATCACCGTGAAAGAATCCAGTGCCAAGAGGTATACCACCAAAAACCCAGCTTAAAAGAGCTACAGTACCAATGTAAACAACTGGAATTTCCCATTGAATCACCCTGATTATAAGTAAATAAATTCCTCCAATAAGCAAAGCAATTTTGCTTGTTTCTCCTATACAACCGGGGATGTTACCTAAAAACATATTCCAGTAGTCATAATTGTTTCCAAGTCCTGTTTTAAGAGCTGTAAGAGGAGAAGCAGAAGTTAAAGCATCAACCCCTATGATTTTACTTGAAGCCTCAGCAAAGGATAAGCCTTCTTTCATAAATTTTCCAACAGGATGAGACCAGTGATTTACCATAATGTTTGACCATGCGGCCATAACAAATATTCTTCCACCTAAAGCGGGGTTCATAAAATTATAACCAAGACCGCCGAAAGCCCACTTTACAATTGCTATAGAAAAGAAAGAACCTACTACAACAACATACCATGGTGCTGCTGGTGGGAGATTATAAGCAAAAAGAAGACCTGTAATAACCGCACTACCATCAAGGATTGTGATTTTATTTTTTGTCATTAGGTTCATAATAAGCTCAGTTATTAAAGCAGTTATAAGGCTGATGATAATAATTTTTAAGGCTGCAATACCAAAAAACCATACTCCAGCAACTCCAGCAGGAATTAATGCTAAAACAACATTCCACATTGCAAATTTTAAAGAGAATTTATCATGCAAATGTGGTGAAAATAAAACTGTGCTAACTTTACCACTTACGCGGGGCATAAAATCCTCCATTTTTTATTATAAAGATAAGGAAATTTTCTTTCCAATTTTTATTAAGTTATGGTTTGTGGAGTAAATTAACCCAAATTTTTATTGATTGACAGAATATTAATTTATGTTAAAATTATCTATGCAGAAAATAAGATTATTTTTATATATTTTTGTTTTTATATTTTGTTCATGTAATAATGAAAAAGAGCCTTTTGCGAAGAAGGGGTTTATAGATTTTTCCGATTATGATTTTAAAAAAGAGAGTATTTTTCATTTAAGTGGGGAATATGAGTTTTACTGGCAGGAGTTGATTTTCCCCGAAGATTTTGAGAAACTTAAAAACTTGGATCCGGAATTTTCAACATTTCCAACAATCTGGAATAATTCAGAGTATAAAGGCAAAAGATTAACAGGTCAGGGTTATGCAACTTACAGACTTAATATTATATTTGCTGAAACAAATTTTTCTCCCGGAATTTATATAAAAAATTTTTCAACCTCATACAGGTTATATTTTAATGATAAACTGATTGCAAGTAATGGAGTGGTTTCAGAAAGAGAAAAAGAATGCAAACCCTATTATTATCCAAATTTTGTTTCGATTGATAATCTTAAACTTACAAATCAATTGATTCTCCATATTGCAAATTTTTCACATTTTCAGGGTGGTCCATGGAACAATATAGTTTTTGGGGATAGAGAGAAGATTTCAAATTTTATAATAGAAAAATTTATATTTGCTACAGTTATTCTTACATTTCTTTTAGTTACTGCAATTTTACATATATTGATTTTTTTAAGAACGAGGGAAAAGTTATTTTTGTATTTTTCAATTTTTTGTGGTCTGGGTGTGGTTTGCTTTTTACTTCATGGGCAAAGTGAATTCAGGAAGTTTATTCACAACATTGATTGGGGATTGAGGGAAAAAATTGTATATTCCTGTCTATATGTTCCTATATTTCCATATATTCTGAAAGAAATGTTTCCTCGTCTGGTTAACAAAATGCTCTTTTTGATATATGTGATTTTTGAGTTTATGCTCATCTTGTTTGTAATTATAACTCCACCAATTATTTTTACAAATACTTTGCCAATATTTCACGGTTCAATTGTGCTTCTTTGTATTTATAGCCTTTTTGTTGTAGGAAGGGCTATAAAAGAAAGGTATGAAAACTCTATTTTTCTTTTTTTTGCTTTGTTAATTCTTGTTGTTTTAATCGTTGTGGACATTTTTTTAACTAATATTTTTCCACACATATACTTTTCTTTATCATTTATAGGGGTTATAATATTTACCTTTTCACTGCATTATATAATTATTACGAAGTTTATTTCTTCATTTAAAACAATTGGTAAAATTTCGGAAGAATTCAATCTTGAAAAGCCTCTGGTACAACTTGATCAGAAGAAAATATTTTCAAATATAGAAAAAGAATTGAAAAAAATAAAGGAGAATGAAGAACAACTGAATAAAATAATTGAATCAACTCCAATGTTGACAATTGAAACTAATAAAAATTTTGATATAACTTTTATGAATAAAACAGCAATCGAATTGTTAAAAATAGACTCTCATTCAAATCTTAAACTATCTAATTTTATGAATGAAAAAGAAATAAAGAAATTGAGTTGTGAATTGGAAAAAAGAAACACTTCAAGCCCTATAGTATTAAATATTAAAGGCAAACATAATGAACATTTTGTTTTATTGTCAAAATTGTTTTTTTTGTTTAAAGATAACGAGATCAGTACAATAAGAATAACGGGAATGGATATAAAAAATATAGTAAATAAATCCTTACACCCTGAAGAAGATTTTTTGAAAAATTATAAATTGAGTCAGAGAGAAAGTGAGGTTTTGAAATTACTTCTACAGGGTTATAGAATAAAAGATATAGCAAATAAACTTTTCATTGCAGAATCAACAGTAAAAGAACATTTAAGCTCAATTTATGCAGAGTTAAACGTGAAAAACAAATATGAACTGTTTGATAAGCTGAAAATACACAAGCAAACAGAACTTGGTTATGAATCCTTCCTCTCCTATCTTATAAATTATCTTTCAAACGAGCAACCCAACTAAAAGTAGGGTATAAAATACTACCAAAAGTTCTAACAACTTTTATTTTTTTTGTCTATAATATCGAAAAAAGTTTTTAAGGAGGTAAAAGTAAGGGCTAATATTTTTCAAAAGAGGGTTAAGAAATATGTTTAAGGGGCTATGAAAAATTTTTAAAAAGGAGAAAAATTTATGGAGAGGATTGGAAGAAGAATTTTAAGTTTATTTTTTGTGGTCATAATAGCAGGATGTGCTTTTGTGCCACAGGAGAAGGTTTCTGATGTGGAAAATAATTTTGGAAATGGAAATGTTGCTTATGAAAAAGCTGTTGATAGTATAATAAAACCTAATATGCCTTATCGTTTTGGCAATCAGTTTGTTCCAAACAGATTACCAATGCAGCAATTGATTCACGAATATAATGAATGGAAAAGACAATATGTTGTAGATGCAGGAAACGGTATGTTAAGAGTAAGAAGAGATGCGGGAACAGATTATGATACTGTATCTGAGGGTATAGCCTATGGTATGTTACTTGCCGTATATTTTAATGATAGAAATACACTGGACGGGCTTTACAAATATGCAAAAGCACATTTTCATGGTAAAGGTCTTATGCACTGGAAGGTTGATAAAAATGGTGTTGATATTTCTGAGTTTAATATTCCTGTTCCACATGGATATGTCTGGAAAAATACAAACACCGGCCAACAGATTGCTACTAACATAACAGATAAATCAGAAATGCCGGGTACAGGTTGGGTGAGGGTTACCTGGTATACGAGAGGAAAGACCTCTGCAACAGATGCAGATCTTGATATGGCAATGGCATTAGTTATGGCTTATAAACTCTGGGGTTCATCTCAAAATTATAATTATCAAACAGAAGCAAGGACATTATTGAGTAACATAATGAATTATGATATGGGCGTTGAGTTTGGAAATGAATTATTTGTATATCCGGGTGCCTGTGTTAATGGGGGTTGGTCTGGAATATGGGGTGGGCCAAAAGGCTGGAATCCATCATATTTTACTCCTGCGTGGTTTAAAGTTTTCAGAAGATTCACTGGAGACACAAATTGGGATATACTTGCTATAAAGATGTATCAGCATATTGATAAGATACATGCTGTAAATAAAGGAACTGGTATACTTCCAGATTGGTGTGATACGAGTGGTAGTCTTGCCAAAAGTGTTTATGGTGCTTATAATGTAAGTTCTGATACTTATACTGGAGTAAGTGATATCCTTGTTTTTCTTGTTGAAAGAACAAATTCAAATGGACAAATTATAACAAATTATTATTCTTCTCCAAGAGGAAATATGAGTTTTAATCTATATTATGATGCAATTCGTGTGATGTGGAGGATGGCGGTAGCAGTAAGCTGGTTTGGAGATGAAAAAGCAAAAAAGATCATATTACTTCAAAATCAGTTTTTCAGGAATAAATATTATCAGTCTCCAGAAGGAATAAACAATATAAAAGATGGATATTTTGTGGATGGGACAGCGTGGAAACCTTTAAGTAAGGATGCTCTCAGTGTTTCAAAAGGTGGACAGTGGACAACCTCTCCTTTTGTTTCAATGATTGCTACTTCAGCTTTATTTGCTGATAATGATTATGCAACTAAATTATATAATGCTTTGGTAAATTGTAAAACTCCTTATACCGATACTTATCATTATTATGGAAATACCTTGAGATTGCTTGCTTTGCTTTATTTGTCAGGAGAGTTTCCAAATATTTATCAGCCAATTACAAATAAGATTCCTTCTCAAATAGAAGCAGAAGATTTTATTTCTATGTCAAATGCTAAAATATCTTCTGACTGGTCTCCGGGAATTACTGCTGTTAACGGAGATTATATGGGTGGAAGCTACTGGGTAGAATATTATATAGATGTTCCACAAACACGAAGCTATACATTAATATACAGGGTTTCTTCACCTTCTTATCCACAACATAAGTTGAGTTTTGCAACAAATGGAATAACAATATCGACATTAGATGTTCCTGAATCAGAATGGACTACTATTCAAACAACTATTACATTGTCAGCCGGGAAATATCCTGTAAGGATATATTCAACTGGTGGAAGATATTCTTTTGACTGGTTTGAGTTGAAATAAACTATATTTTTTAAAAAAGGGTGGATTTATGTCCACCCTTTTTTGTTTTTATATTGAGAATTTTTTAATTTTGCTTTAAAATAATAAGCTACTGGTTTTCTTTTTATTTTGTTATGATATAATTAATATGAATTATTAAGGAGCCTTAATGACTAATGTATATTTGCCTTTTTTAGAAAAGAATATTGTTTTTTATGATAGAGAAGAGCTGAAAGAGTTCTTGATTCAATCAATCTATAACAAATCAAACTTCAGGGTCATGTTTCTTGATGAGAAGAAGATTTTTAAAGCATTATTCAGTAAAGAATGGCGAGAAACTATTCTCAAAGTTGATATCTTTGTTTGTTCTTCTCAAATAGTTAGCTGGATGATAAAAATGTTAACAGGCAAGAAAATTCCAGTTATTATGCCTGTTACTGTTTTTCTTGATTTTATGAGAACTTCAAATGAGATGAACTATACCATTTTTCTGTATGGTGGGAATAATAAAGTTATTCTTGAAACTTTAAGGAAGGTAAGGAAGTCATTTGAGGGAGCAAGGATTGTTGGTTACTATAGAGCAAACATTAAGGGAAAAGAGCTTGAAGACGTTTTAATAAACATAAGAAAAAGTTCACCACAAATATTTTTTGTGAGTATGAAATCTGTTTTTAAACAGGAAAAATGGATAGAGCAAAATAAGTCAAATTTTCCAAATTCGATAGTCTTGAGTCTTGATGATGCTTTCTGGATAATAGCAGGGAAAAAGAAAATGCCACCACTTTGGGTACAAAAAAAGAACTGGAATGGTTTTTACAGGACAATTGTAGCTCCGTACAATATTTTCAGAATAGTGAGACTTTTTGTGATTTTTACATATACAATTATGAAAAAAATATTTACTAAAAAAGGTTAAAGATGAATGAAAAAAAGGTTTGTGGATTTATTTTTGGAAGAGAAAGAAACGATTTGCTTTCACTTGCTGAAGAAGATGATGCTTTACTTTTGCCTTTTGCCCCAAGTTATAGGAATATTGATTATGCTATAAGCTCTCTTTTTAATGTTGGAGTTCGAGATTTTATAGTATTTGTAAGTAAGAAAAAAAGGTTAGAAGAATATTTTATTAAGAATTGGGGTGAACTTAATGTTACCGTATTAGAATTTGAAGAGTTAAATAATAACCTTCATTTCATAAGAGAAAAAATTGATTCTCTCAATTTTTCAATGTTTGTTGGGATGAAAGCAGATAATCCTTTATGGGTAAATTTTGAAGATCAAAAAGAAAAATTTTTAGATAAAGAAGTTTCTTTTTCTATAAAGAGCAAAAGCAAAAAGAAACAAGAAATTTTTGGTTTTTCCATTAAACCAAAAGAGTTTATATATAAATTTTTAACTTTTATAAACAACAGAGACTTGTTTGCAAAAGAAATCGCTGAGGAGTGGCACAACATTAATAAAACTCATACTATAGAATTTGAAGATGCTATTTATTTTAAAATATCTTCTGTTAAAGAATTTTTTGATTTACACATTGATATGATCAACAATTATTTTTATCTTGATGAGTTTAACTCAAAAGTGCCTATTAAGTTTAATAGTTTTGTTAATGCAAATAGCATTTTTGAGCCAGATTCAGTTGTAAAAAATTCTATAGTTGGCACAAATGTAGAAATAAAAGGTTGGGTCGAGAATTCGGTTATTTTTTCAAATGTAAAGATTGCAAAAGGGGCTAAAATAATAAATTCTTTAATATTGCCGGGTAATAATATTGGGTCTCATACAGTGATTGATTCTGTTATTTTAGATGAGTTTTATGAAGATAATTCGTTGCCAAATGTGGAGGCTCATTCTGTCATAGGAAACAAAGAGGCTTTAAAAGCCAATGACAGGATTGGAGAGTTAAATTTTGGGATTAGCTTACTTGGAAAAAATTTGCGTATTCCTTCAAGAATTAAGATTGGTGGGAATTGTTATATAAAAAGCAATGTTTATAATATGTTGCTCAGGAATATGAAAAATATTGAAGATGGAAGTGTTGTTTCAAATTAAAGTTGATTTCAGAGGCTTTAATTATTAAATTTTAAATAAAGAGGTTTTTATGTCAAGAGTATTAAAAAGAAGACTTGCAATTCTTGCGGTCTTTATAGTTTTTGGTGGTTTGAGCTTCTATGAAAGCAGAAATTATTTTGTATTTCTCTATTCGGCTATTTTTGCTGGTATTACTATGTTCCTTGAGGCTTTTTTCTACAAGAAGAGGGGAATATTTCTTTATGCCCTTCTTGGTTTGATAGCTGGTTTTTACGCTGGAAAGATTGTTTATACTATTTTTAAGGATTTTTGCACAAACTTTTTTACTGTGTGCGAATTTCTTGAGCATTATTTTATACTTTGTTTTGCTTATTTAGGATTTTTTATGCCTTTTTTATCTTCACATAAGTATGGTGGATATTTATTTAATTTACCATTTGGTGGAGAGAGTGAGAAAAGAAGCACAGAGATCAAGATTCTTGATACAAGCGTTGTTATAGATGGAAGAATAGCAGACATTGCAGAAGTTGGATTTTTAAGTGGAACAGTACTTCTTCCTAAATTTGTGCTTAATGAGATTCAGGCTCTTGCAGATTCAAAGGATCCTATAAAAAGAAGTAGAGCAAGAAGAGGCCTTGATGTACTCAATAAACTTAAGGATATTACCAATCTGGATCTTAAGATTTATTCAAAAGATTATCCTGAAACAAAAGGTGTGGACGCAAAACTTATCAATCTTGCCAAGGAATTAAACGCAGCTATTATAACTAATGACTATAATTTAAATAAAATAGCAAAACTTGATGGCATACAGGTATTGAACTTAAATGATCTTGCCAATGCTGTTAAACCTGTTCTTCTTCCCGGTGAGGAATTTGAACTTGATGTTCTTAAAGAAGGAAAGGAGAATAATCAGGGGGTTGGATATCTTTCTGATGGGACAATGGTTGTTGTTGCAAATGGAATGAATTATATTGGTAAAAAAATACCTGTGAAGGTGACAAGCGTACTTCAGACTTCGGCAGGTAGAATTATTTTTACGGAGCCAAAGACTAAATGATCAAAGCTGGTATAGGGTATGATCTTCACAAACTTGCAAGAGGTAGAGAACTCATAATTGGTGGTGAGAAGATAGAAAGTGAGTGGGGTTGTATTGCACATTCTGACGGAGATGTTTTAATCCATTCCATAATTGATTCTATTGTCTCTCCAGTATTGAAACTTGATATAGGGAAGTTGTTTCCGGATAATGATGAAAGTTATAAAAATATTTCAAGCCTTGAATTACTTAAAAGGGTGAAGAAAGAGTATCTAAAGGATGTCAAAATTCTGTCGATAGATAGTGTGATTGTGCTTGATAGTCCCAAGATTGGAGACTATGTAAAAAAAATGATAAAAAACATCTCTTCTATTCTTGAGGTAGATGAGGATATAATTTCTATCAAGGCTAAAACATCTGAAAACACAAAACTTTTTTCTATTGAGGCGTATACAGTAACATTAATTGAGAAATAAGGAGAATGATGTGAAACAGAAAAAATCAAAAAAAGATATGACTTTAAAGGAAAGATTTGTAGAGGGATTTAAAGAATTTGTATCGGCTTATATTATTGTATTTTTTATAAGACTTTTTCTTATTGAAGCCTTTCAAATACCTTCTCAATCAATGGTACCAAATCTTTTAGTTAAAGATATTCTTATGGTTGAGAAATTAACTATGGGGACAAAGATACCAATTCTTAACTGGAAAGTTCCCGGTTTTTTAAAACCAAAAAGAAATGACATTATAGTTTTTATTTCACCTGCGTGGGAAAGTCCGGGATTTTCAAAAGAATTGATAAGTTTATTAACTTTCTCTATTATCAATCTTGATAATACATTTGAAACCCCGAAAAATCTTGTGAAAAGGCTTGTGGCTGAGCCGGGCGATAGAATAGCTATGTCAAATCAAATACTTTTTATAAATGGCAAAAAGGTTGAAACAGAAAGCATAGGTATTTCAAAACAACCTATAATTGAAAGATTTAAGTATGCTGGGGATGCTCCTTTTCATCTTTATGAAGAGAGTTATAATGGAAAAAAAAGAATTATTCAATATTTTGCACCATATGAAAAGAGAGAAGATCTTGAATACCAGAATACTATTAAAAAATTAAACGAAAATTCTTTGCTTGAAAGTTTTGATTTTTACAGGGAGTATTTGCAGAGTAATTTCCCTGAAATTTATGTTCCAAAAAAGGGAGATGTTATAAAAATACAGGAGTTAAATCCATATAATAGATATCTTATTAAGTTGCTTATAGAGAGAGAAATAAAGAAAAAAATTAAAGTATCAGATGGGAGACTTTTGCTTGATGGAAAAGAAATTACAGAATGGGAAATAAAGGAAAATTACTACTTTGGAATGGGAGATAACCGAAATCTCAGTGAAGATTGTAGATATTTTGGATTTATTCCTGAAAGCAATATTTTTGGTAAGCCATTTGTGAGATACTGGCCTTTGTTAAGGGTTGGATTTGATTTTAATGAGAAGAAGAAATCTATTATCAAAAAATATTTATGAGAAGGGTTTTAGTATTAATATTTATTTTGTTAAAAGTAGTCTTATATTCTCAGGAAAATATCATTTTTGGGACGGATAGCGGAATATATCAAAAAGGTTTGCTGGGCTTTGAAAAGATATTAATCCTTACTAATGAAAAAATAGTGGATATTTCAGCTACAGATTATGGGTATTATTTTCTATCTGAAAGGGGACTTTATTTTTCAAAAGATCTCAAACACTGTATTAAACTTGAGAATGGAATAAAAAAAGATAGATTTATAGTTGAAGATGGAAGTAGTTTTCTTATTGTTGAAAAAGATAAAAAATTCAAAAGAATAAAGATTGACAAGAATAACCCTGAAAATATAATAATTTACAGTAAAAAAGAAATATATATTTCAACAAATGCCGGGAAAAGCTGGCAAAATCTTAATATTTATATTAAAGAAATAACTGCTGCCGAGATTTTATCAGAAAATAAAGCTATAAAAGTATATATTTCACACCCATACAATGGAATTTTTTTATTTGACTTTTTAAAAAAGTCTATAAAGAATATCTCTACAGGTATTAATAAATTCAATTCTTTTTTTTACAATGATATTTCTGATATTAATTTTATCAATGGTGAATTGTATGCCACTTCATTTTTTGAAAGAGAGATATATAAGTTTAATAAAAAGAAGATGTTATGGGAGAATATAAGGCAGATTGAAAAAGAAAAGGAGGTAATTTATTCATTTGGAAATATTGGTGAGAATTTGTGTTTTGTTATGAGTGATTTTATAGAAGGAAATGAAGAGTTGCAGGATATAGTTGTTCAACTTTTTGAAATGGAAAATGTTGTTCCATATTGCATATTAGTAGATAATAAATTTTCGTTATCTTCTCTCGAAGTCCTTTTTGAGGAAGAGCAAAGGGATTTTTATCATATAAAGGCAAATAATAAAAGAGGGATTTATCTTTCTCCCTATGCACTTTCAAGAAAAAAAAATAGTATTGAGGGTTTTATTTCTATAATGGAAAAAAAGGATTTGAATGCAATTGTTCTTGATATGAAAGATGATTATGGATATTTACATTACAAACCAGAAAATCCAGAGATAAAAAAAATTGCCAGAATATCAAATCCAATAGACATTAAAAGACTTGTAAATTTTGCAAGAGAGAAAAATATTTACCTTATTGCAAGGATTGTTGTATTTAAGGATAGTGTTTTGTACAAATATAATAATAATGAATATGCTATAAAAGATAGAAGAGACGGTTCTCCATGGGTTGGGATTAAAACCAATGAATTTGAAGAAACGAATAATATAAAAGAATACTGGGTCGATCCATTTAACACAGAAGTCTGGAAGTATAATGTTGCAATAGCAAATGAACTTGTGAAGATGGGTTTTGATGAAATACAGTTTGATTACATAAGGTTCCCAACAGACGGGCTTAATTTGAAATATGCCCTTTTTCCTGCTCAAAATGGTTTTACAAAGGAAGAGGCTATATTTTCATTTTTGAGATATGCAAGAAAAAATATAGACGCACCAATTTCCATAGACATATATGGGAATAATGGCTGGTATAGAAGTGGTGGAGTAACTGGGCAGGATGTTGAACTTCTTTCAGATTATGTAGATATAATATGTCCTATGTTTTATCCATCACATTTTGATCAAAGGTTTTTGAATTATGAACCATTTGAAAAAAGGCCTTATAGAATATATTATTATGGTAGCCAGAGAACGTATCATATGGCCAGAAAAAAGATAATAGTGAGGCCTTATGTTCAACATTTTCGTTTAAATGTGAGCTACGATAGAGAATACTACAACGAAGAATATATAACTAATGAAATTCTTGGTGTTGAAGATAGCATAAATATGGGATATATATTCTGGAATATGGAGGGAAAATATTAGTTTACCTGAAAGATTTTTAATTTACTTAATAATCTATGTTTTTCTTTTTTTGATTTTTTCAGGCTCTGTTGTGGTTTTGTATTTTATTCAGAAAAAAGATCTTGATAAAGATGTTATCCCTGTAATTAATAAAAAAAAGTTAAACAAAAAAGTTGGTAGAAAGGGAACGAAAAGCGAAATAAAAAGTAAATTTACAGAAAAACTTGGAGAAAAGATTGTCCAGATGATGATAGAGGTTGCTTATTCGGAAAGTGAGGCTTTGTTAAGAGATAGAATAAGAAAAATAAAGTTTGAGTGTGAAAAGTTGAACACAAAAAAACTTCCAGAGGATACAAAACAAATTATTTCTACAGTTTTACTCTGGGCAAATAAGTTTAACATAGAGAGACATGTGAGGGAAATGAGAATATTGAAAAAATCATCACAGATAAGCTATAATAAGAAAAAGAGAGATTTTAAGTTATTAATTCCAAGTGAATAATTTGAAAAAATTTTATTTTTATTATATTATAAATGTATAATTATATTTTTAACCTACATAGGGGAGATAAAAATGAAAATAGAAAAGCAAAGTCTTGGAGAAATTTTTAAAGAAGTAAGAAAAGAAAAAGGTCTGACTTTGGATGAAATATCAAAAGAAACAAATATACCAAAAAGGTACCTTGAAGCTATAGAGGAAGATAATCTTACAGTTTTTTCAAGTGAAACATATGCTGTTGGTTTTATATCTACTTATTGTGAAGCTCTTGAAATAGATAAAGATCTTATTCTGGCTCAATATAAAAGGCTTAAAAAGATAGAAGAAGATTCTCCAATTGAAGCTCTTGTGGGAGAAAAAAAAGTTGATTTTACTAAGTTTATTTTACCATCTGTCATATTAGTTTCATCAATAGTACTTCTTGTTATTCTATTCTTTGGAATAAGAACTGCAATGAATAAGAATGCTATGCCAAAAACATACTATTTTGCATTTTCAAAATTGTCAAAGGTATATGATATAAGATTTAAGGTTGGAGATGTTCTTAACATAACCAATGAAGAAAGAACTATAGAAATTTCATTTGACAATGTTGACAAAATGAACAATCTCAATTTTAAGATTAACAATAATGCTTATTCAATTAAGGGAAATGGGCTTTTAACAATAGACAGTGATTATGATGGGACCAATGATATGAATATAGAATTTTTTTCTACAAAGCCAAATTATATAAGGCTTAATATGTCTTATTTAACTCCCGATTCTTTGGCTTTACAAAGTAGTAGTAATCAGGTTCAGCAATCGGGTATGAATGTTATTACCGAAAAAGAGTGGTATAAGGCTGCGGCTCAAAAAGAGATAGTTTTAAAGGTATTTACTTCTGAAAATTGCTGGATAGCTTACAAAGCAGATGATAAGGAAGAAAAAAATTACTATTTTGGTGCAAGGGGAGAACATATAATATTATTCTCAAATAAACTTATCCTTTATTCAGCAAACAATGGTGCTATAAAGATAAATATTGAGGGCAAAGAAGAAACACTCGGTGGCTTTGGAGAGATCGGGAAATCAGTTTTTTACTGGAAGAAGAAGGATAAAGAAGTTGCTCTGGTACAGGCGATTTTAAAGTAAGGTATTTTTCGATTAATGAAAATATTTTTTGATTCTCTTGGTTGTCCTAAAGCTCTTGTAGATGCTGAAAAAATGTCATATCTTATCGAAAAAGAAGGCCATATACTTGTCAATTCAACAGATGAAGCAGAAGCTATAATTGTTAATACGTGTGGTTTTATTGAAACAGCGAAGAAGGAAAATATAGAAGCTATTCTTAATTATACAGAACTAAAAAAAGAAAAGCCTTTCTTAAAAATTATTGTTTCAGGTTGTCTTTCGGAAAGATATAGGGAAGAAATTTTAAAAGCTATCCCAGAGATAGATGCTGCAATAGGTGTAAGAGATTTTACTAAGATTATTGATGCCTTAAGTAAAAAAGATAGAAAAAAACTTTTGGATGATGGAGAAATCAGAAATGATGCTTTTTTCCCTGAAAGAAGTCTTAATTTCTCAGGGCTGAATTATGCATATCTTAAAATATCAGAGGGTTGTAATAAAAGATGCTCATTTTGTGCTATTCCAGCTATAAGGGGCAAACAAAGAAGCAGGACTATAGAAAACATCATTGAAGAGGCAGAATTTCTATTATCTAATGGTATAAGGGAAGTTATATTGATAGCAGAAGATACTTCTTCGTATGGAATAGATATTTATGGTGAAAGGAAATTAACTGATCTTCTTAAAAGATTGAATTCAATGGAATTTGATTGGATAAGAGTGATGTATCTATATCCAGATGAATCTTTATTATCAACTGTTGAGACAATAAGCTCTCTTTCAAAAGTATGTAAATATATTGACATTCCACTTCAACATGTCAATAATGATGTTTTAAGATCAATGAATAGAGAAGGAAGCCTTGAGGATTATTTATTACTTATTGAAAAAATAAGAAAGATTAATCCTGATATGGTTATAAGAAGTTCTTTTATAGTTGGTTATCCTTTAGAAACGGAAACTGCTTTTAATGAGTTGAAATTTTTTCTTAAAGAAGCTAAACTGAATAGAGTTGGTTTTTTTGAGTTTTCAAGGGAAGAAGGAACACAATCTTATAAGATTAAGCCTTTATTTAAAAAAGGTGTTATAAAAGAGAGGCTTAAAGAAATAACACAACTTCAGAGTGAGATATCAAGACAATTATTGAGAAAGTATGTAGGCAGAAAGTTAAAGTGTATTTTTGAGGGATCTATAAGTGAAGGGGATGGAGAAACTCTGCTTTTCAGAACAGAATATGATGCTCCCGAAATAGATGGTGTTGTTAAGGTATT
Source organism: Brevinematales bacterium (assembly GCA_037479045.1). GTDB lineage: Bacteria > Spirochaetota > Brevinematia > Brevinematales > JAOACQ01 > JAOACQ01. Next base: position 78,187 of record JBBFLL010000007.1, read on the forward strand.
TAATACAGATGAAAGAATAATAGAGAATTCTTTTGAAAAAATTGAAATAATAGATAGTGATGAAGTAGATCTTATAGGAAAGTTAAATGAATTTTAAGTTAAATATTCCTAATATTCTTACCATTAGTAGAGCTTTAATGGTGCCTTTAATATGCTACTTTCTTTATTTTGATGGGCTTTTTAATATAATAATAGCCATTTTGCTTTTAACTATAGCTTCATTAACAGATACATTTGATGGGCTTATTGCAAGAAAATTAAATCAAGTTTCTGAATTTGGGGCATTTTTTGATCCTCTTGCAGACAAAATTTTAGTCTGGGGGGGTTATATCGGGTTTTTACTTAAGCCATTCTTTTTCAATATGTTGCCATTTGTTGTTATAATAATATTGAGAGATTTGTTTGTTACCTTTCTCAGATTTCATTCAAAAAATAAAAATATAGAATTTAAAACATCTTTTTTGGCTAAAACAAAAACAGCGGTTCAAATGGTTTTTGCCTTTTTTTTAATGTTTTTTATTTTAATAACTTATATTGTAAAAAGTTCGTTGAAAATTGATTCTTTGTCATATAAGGATATATGGTTTACTTTCTTATCAGATTACGGAAATTTTATCGTTAATATTCCTTTTGTTCTTATGGGTATGGTCAGTATTTTTACTTTGTGGACAGGCATTGATTATTTAATTCAATATTTAAAGTGGGGTAAAAAGAGTTGAAATTTTTGATAAAAATGCTGTCAAGTGGGTTTTTCCTCGGTTATATCCCTTTTGGTTCAGGCACATTTGGAAGTTTGGTGGGATTGATTATTTACTTTTTTTTGCTTTCAGGTTTAAATAAGGCTTTTTATTTGATTTTTGTCTTTTTTATTTTTATCACTGGCATATTGATATGTGATTATGCTGAGAAAGAAATTTTTAAGATAAAAGATGACTCTCGAATTGTTTTAGATGAGATAATAGGAATTTTAATTACCTTTATTCCAGTAATTACAACAGATTTTATTAACTTAACCTTAGGTTTTATTTTGTTCAGAATATTTGATATTTTAAAGCCTTTTCCAATAAAGAAACTTCAGGTTATTCAAGGTGGAGTTGGAATAGTTATTGATGACTTTATGGCTGGTGTATACGCAGCCACCTGCCTTTATTTTTTATCTATTTTCAAGCCTTTTTAAGTTATCAAGAGCCGTCTGGTATGTTGGATAAAGTTTTACAGCAACCTTGAAATGTTTTATAGCATTTTCAATATCACCCATTGCTTCGTAAGATACTCCAAGATTGTTGTAATATGCTGCTTTGTTCATATTGTTGTCATTGGCTCCAAAATAAATTGCGGCTTTAAAAGCAGCTTCTGCCTGATTGAAATTTTCGAGTTTTAAAAGAACAAGACCAATTCTATTATAAAGGGCTGCATTGTTTGGAGATAACCTCAAAGCATACTGATAAGAAACAAGAGCTTTTGAATATTCCCCAGCAAGTCTATTTTCATCACCGATAATTTGATACATATAAGAATTTCCGCCAATGTTTTGAATATATTTTATAGCAATTTTCAGTCTTTCCTTTCTCATTTCCTTTGTAGTATAATATCTTATCAATGTAAAATAAGGTTCTGGATTTTTTGGGTTTTTTTCTATCATATCAAGAAGTCTGTTTTCACTAAAACCGCCTCCCGTCTGTGTTCGAGGTTGTGTTTCTACTTGAGGTTGAGTTTGTGGTTTTGGAGATTCCTGAACAGGTTGTTTTTCTACTTCAGTTTGTTGAGGTTGTTCACTTTGAGTAGACGATGTTTCTTCCTGTGAAAATAAATTTATTGACAAAAATAAAGAAATAATTATAATGTAGGATAATGATTTTCTCATATTAAGCTCCTATTTTATTTTAACAAGATTAATTAATTTTGTAAAATTTTAGTGAGAATGAGTTTGTATGAAAAATAAAACAATTGCTATAACTGGTGGTGGGCAGGGTATTGGTAGAGCCGTTGCATTTTCTTTTATTGAAGAAGGCTATAATGTTTCTATTATAGATAATGATTTTGAAGCCCTTCAGGAAGTAAAAGAATTGATTAAAGAAAATATTTTGACTTTTTGTGGAGATGTTTCACTTGAGAAAGATATAATTGACTGGGCTGATTTAACCATAAAAACTTTTGGCGGTGTCGATATTGTTGTTAATAATGCTGCCATAGGAATAAATAAGCCAATTATAGAGCTTACCTATGAAGAATGGCATAAGGTTATAGATGTAAATCTTTCTTCTATTTATCTCACTTCAAAATATTTTTATCCATATCTTATTGATAAAAAAGGAACTATAATAAACATAGCATCTACAAGAGCTTTTCAGTCAGAAAAAAATACAGAAGCCTATTCTGCTTCAAAAGGTGGGGTCGTATCTTTAACTCATGCACTTGCTGTAAGCTTGGGGCCTTATGTGAGAGTTAATTGCATAAGCCCTGGGTGGATTCATACTGGAGAATGGAAAAAGAAATCTCATAAAACAGCCATTAACTTAAGAGAAGAAGATCATTTACAGCATCCGTGTGGTAGAGTTGGTAAACCTGAGGATATTGTTAACTTGATAAAATTTTTATCAGATGAGAAAAATTCTTTTATTACGGGTGCAAATTTTATAGTCGATGGTGGAATGACTAAGAAAATGATTTATATTGAATAAGTTGAAGATGTAATATAATTCTGTCGATAAAAACTCTTTAGGGGGTTTTAAATGAATTTTGTTTCAAAACTCAGTAGAAGGGTTGTTTTAGCAACCTTTTTAAGTATATTGATATGTAATTTAATATACACTTTTCTTATTCCTGTAACTTTGAATTATTCAATAAAAGAGACTTATGAATTTTATAGAAAGATGATAGTTGTGAGTTTTCTTATTTCTCCTCTCTCGATGTTAAGTGTGTACTTGTTTTATGTCCCCATTAAAAAGGCTCTTGAGGAAATGGAAAGAAAGGGAAGTGTATCTGAAAAACTGCTTTATAAGGCACAGAGAGCTTTTAATAATATTCCAAATTTTTTGTTTTTTGTTGGTGCTATTGCATATGTTGCGGGTTTAATACTTAATTTCTTTTTTGATAGTTTAAAAGGGCATCCTATAGAGTTGGATCATTTTGTTTCAAGGTTTTTTACAGCTTTTTCATGGGGTGTACTTAACGGTATTGTCGCTGCAAGAATTTTAAATCTTATAATGTTAAAAGCAAAATTAAGACTTAAAATAACAACATTGTCTGAACTTTCATTTTCAAAGAAGGTAAATTCTTCCTTCAGGTATTTTGTGAGTGGACTTATATTTTTTGTTTTTTTAGTATCTTATTTGAGTGTGCTCTTTTACCAACAGGTAAAACATATATTCAAGAGTCAAATTTCAACAAATTTTGTTGAGGAAAAGGAAAAACTTTTTTCTTTGTTTTTAAGTACTGATTTTGTAAAAGTCATTGGCATAGTTTTATTATTGTTTTTTATAGTTGTGATTCTTTATGGAATAATAGTTTATGAAATTAATATTAATCTCAAGAGCATATACGATCAGGTTGATAATCTTAATAAAGACGAGATGGATCTTACAAGAAGGATTAACATTGTGAGCTTTGATGATATTGGTGTGATGAGTGCAGGCATAAACAAATTTTTACAAAAGCTTGTTGATACAGTAAAAAATATAAAAATTCTTTCCACAAAGGTTTTTGAAAATTCTAAAATGACAAAGGAATCTCTCCTTGAGTGTGGTAATAAAACTGATGAATTGTCAAAAATAATGCTTGAAATAGAAAAGATGGCAAGTTTCCAATCTGAAATAGTTAAATCAAGTATAAATGTGATACATATGTTTGTTGAAAAACTTGATACATCAATAAATCTTATTCAGGAGCAAACAGTATCAGTAGATAATACGGCAAAAGGTATGAAAGATATATGGAACGCAATAGAGAAAATCTCTTCTAAAATTGGAGAGATGAAAGGATTTATTACTAAACTTTCTTCTTTAGTTCCAGAGGGAAGTAAGAATGTAGATGAGACACTTAAGTCCAGTATATCAATACAGAACACCGGGGATAGTGTGAGTGAAATTGCAAAACTTATAGAAGATATAGCGGAACAATCAAGCATTCTTGCGATGAATGCGGCTATAGAAGCGGCACATGCAAAAGAATATGGAGTGGGATTTGCTGTTGTTGCTCAGGAGATGAGAAAACTTGCAGAGTCAACTTCTGAGTCAACAAGAAAAATTAAATCCCTTATGTCTGAAATGAAGAATAAGAATTCAGAAGGTCTTAAGATTTCAAATGAATTGAAAGTTAATTTCCAGAATATTCTTGCTGAGTTCAATAAGAATGAGGTAAAATTCAACGAAATTAATAATCTGGTGAGCGAGGAGACAAATACAGCTCGCAAAGGTCTTAATGAACTTGAGACACTTCTTAAGACAACAGAAAGATTGAGAGAACAGACGAAAGTTATGAGGGAAAGTCACTTTTCACTTGAAGATTCAGTAAACAATCTTAATAAAACTGCGGAAAACCTCTCAACAATACAAAAAGATCTGGAGAAAGGAATTAAATTTATAGAAGATGCATTTAAAAGTATTTATTCATCTTTTGATGTAAGTTTTGAGGCTATAGAATTTTTGCAGAAAGAGGTTGAAAAGTATAAAGTTGATTAGGGTATTTCATTTTTAATTTTTGATAAAAGTTCTTTTCTATTTTTTACTTCAAGTTTGTTATAGATTTTGTTTGTGTAGTTTTTGACGGTATTTTCAGAAATGAATAATTTTTCGGCAATTTCTTTGTTAGGCAAACCTTTAATAAGCATTTTTAATATTTGTTTTTCTTTTTCTGTCAGCTTGTATTTCATAGAAATCATTTCTATTCCTATTTCATCAGGTCCCTGTTCAAGATTAAAATAATCTTCTTTTAAAATTATCCATAGCAAAAAATCATCAATTTCTTGGCACAAAAAATAATAAGTATTATTATCAATTTTTAATTTTCTGAATTTTTTTATTCCAGATTTTATTTCTTTCATTTCGTAATCGGTAAGTAAAGAAGAGAAATTTTTAAACATTGTGGTTTCGCCTATTAAGAACTTTTTAACTTTTAAAGAATTGTCTGTCAGAAAAATGAAGATATGATTGTCAATGGACAGAGTTGTTTCGATTGTTTTATTGTATGTTTTAATATCTGATAAAGATGAAGCTATTTTATTTTTTATTATTTCGTATAGATTAAGGTTGAGTTCTCCAATTTTAAAAAATATTTGTCCAATATTTTCCTGATGAAATAAATTGTATACAAAAAATTGATAGGATTCTTCTCTCGGTAAAAAATCTACAGGTAGTATGTCATAAGTCAAATATCTTATTCCATTTTCAGGAATTTTGAATTTACCATATCTATCAAAGGCAAAGATTAATTTTGAAAAGTCAATGCCAGAGAAACTTTTTTCATAAAATGATAGATATGTTGAATCAATACCTATGTCGGGAAATGTCCTGAATATATAATCATATTTTTCTTCTGTATTTTCAATGGAGATAATATTTTCTCCTATTTCATTAATTTTTAATAAATTATTTTTAAATTCAAAATCTGTTATAAAGATTCTTTCATTGATGTGATTTTTTATTATCTTTGAAATATCTGGCAATTCCTTTTCTATAAAACAGGCAAGTTCTTTAAGAACGTACATTGATGATTTTTCATTTTCAAGATAGGTAGAAAATTTTTCTTGAGAAAAATCATTTTTATGAAAAAATTCTAAAAAACTATCTATCGGTATCAAATTTTCATATTTTTTTAAGATTTTTATTATATTATTTTTTTCATAATTTACCTTTTCAAGGTGTTCTGAATTCTTGGTATTGCAACCACAGGTTTCTCTTACAATTAAACTCGGGGAGATAGACATTTTTTCTATGTTTTTGTTAGAGTTTTCTATTTTTTCTATTAATATTTTGATGGCTGAGTAACCTATAGAATAAAAAGGTTGATGAATGGTTGTAAGATGATAGCTATCAGATATATTTATATCGTCAAATCCTACAATCTTTAAATCATCAGGGACCTTAAAATTCCTTCTTTTTAATTCGTCTATTATTCCAAAAGCCATCATATCATTTGCACATACAATTGCATCAATATTCATATTGAGTTTATTCACAATGAATTCTGCAGCTTTTTTGCCAGACTCTATAAGAAAATCACCATCTATAAGCCAGTTTGGTTCTACTTTTATTCCATTATCCTCCATTATCTTCAAGAACGCTTTCAATCTTTCCTGCGCTTCTTTGTTGTGGTCTGGGCCTTTTAAGAAGGCAATTTTTTTGTAGTTGTGTTCTTTGATGAGGTGGTTAAGTAATAAACTAATACCATTATAGTTATCGACAGAAACAGAAGGAAGATTTTCAAGATTTCTTCCTATAACAACAGAAGGTTTGTTTTCAGGAAATATTGAAGAATATAGTTTTTCAATACTATCAATCTGTCCTATTGAAGAAAAAATTATGATTCCATCAAGCATATTGCTTTTGCCGTAATTAAACAATATATTTTCAGATTTTTCCCAAGGAGATATAGAATTATACCAGCCTGTTATAAAAACAAAAAGATTAATTTTTTTTATTTTTGCAAAATCTGTTATTCCACTTATTACTTCTTCATGATATGAAGTATTGACCCTGTCAAGGAAAACACCTATATTAACAGGCCTTTTTTCACCCATATCCTCTCCAAATATAATATAGAAAAGTTAGTTAAAGAAAATTTTATTTTAAATTTCAGCCACTTTATTGAAAAAAATACAAAACAGTGTTTAATTAAAATTATACTCCACCAATCAGCACATCTTTAATAAGTATATGAGGACTTCCTGTTGAAACTGGCAGCCCACTCTGACCACCTTTCCCGCAACCACCAAGCCCACCGTGATGTTCAAGGTCGTTTCCTATAGCTACAATATTTTTGAGAGTTGTGAAGACATTTCCAGAAAGGTTAACATCCCTAAGAAGTTCTACTTTTTTGCCATTCTTTATTCTATATGCATATCCAGAGGAAAAGGTAAACATTTCAAGATTTGTCATACCACCAAGATAATCAAGAGCATAAATTCCATCTTCGATACTTTCAAGTATCTTTTGTGGGTCACTTTCTCCTCTATCAATGTAGGTATTTGTCATTCTGACAATTGGCTGGTGTAGTGGGTTTAAGGCTCTTGCATTTCCTGTAGGCTCTTCACCCATTATCATTGCTGTTTCTCTTGAATGGAGTCTTGAGTGTAATCTTCCATTTTTTATTAAATAAGTTTTGTGGGCTCTTATCCCTTCATCGTCGTAAGGAGTATAACCAGCAAGATTTTTTTCTCCACCATCATCTATAATATTTAAAAATTCAGGACCAAAAATACGCCCTATTTTCATTACCTTTTGCATTCTTGGATTTTCAGAGACAAAGTCTGCTTCTGAAAGATGCCCGAATGCCTCATGTGCAAATACTCCAGCTAATAAGGGATTGAGTAATACAAGATATTTACCACTCTCTATTTTTTTTGCTTTGAGTAGATCAATAGCTCTTTTTTTTACTTCCTCAACTTTTTTTTCAAGATTGATAACCAATTCCCATCCACCATACTGCCCTATTGATTCAAAAGCCTGCTGAACATTTGTTCCATCTTTTGCCATTGCTCCAAAGGATATTCCACTGAATGTCTTTTCCTGTTCTATATTACTTCCTTCTGAATTGAGGTAGTATTTTTTAGTAACCCAGTCGGAATACGTTACTCTTGTTGATGCTATTTGTTCTGCTTTTAAGAGATCGTTATATTTTTTCACGAGTTCATTTTTTTCTTCAATTGTAATTTTATCAGGTGCTACTTTGAATAAAGTTTTCAATTTTTCTACAATTGGAGGTTGACTATAAATCTTGAATTTTTTCTTTGAATTTTTGCTTACGAGCTTTGCATTTTCAAAAGCTTCATTTATAGCAATATCTATGTCTTTTTCATTGAAAGAAGAAAATCCCCAGCCACCTTTGTAAAATACACGAACATTACCTGTCGATGTTTTTGATGTTTGAACCTGTTCGATATTTTGAAGTGTATATACAATCTTTGTTGAAAGTGTTTCTTCAAAATGAAACTCAACATAGTCTGCAGGGATTTTTTTTATCTTTTCTCTTATTATCTCGAACATTCATAAACTCCTGATGATAAACTAAAGAGCCTATCTTTTTTTTGAAAAACAAACCTCTTTAAAGAACAAAAACTAACTTTTTATTTGATAGATTAATTATCTTTTAAAATAATAAGAGTTTTTTAAAATTAAATCACTTCAGCTTTGATTAACTAAGCAAACCTGCACAAATTGACATTTAAACAGGGCTTTTTTATTAAAAATCAGAATAAAAAATTATTTTTTGTTAGCAAGAAGTTCCTCTACCTTCTTTAACTCCTCTTCAAGATGTCCTATTCTTGCACAGACTCTATGAAAACCTTCGATTAATTCTCTGCTTATTTTTTCCATATTTTTTTCTACGGTGTCTATATGAGTTTTTGTGCTTAAAACCCTGAATTCTATTTTATCAACTTCCTCTTTAATATTTTTTACTTTATCAAAAATTTCATTGAGCGTATGCTCCATTTTTTCCTCCTGATTTTTTGTTAATAAAATATTATAATAAAATTTAGAAAATATCAACTTTGTAAATTAAATAATTTTTTCCCCTTAAACCATTAATCAATAAAACTTTGCTAATTTTTCAATATGATTATAAAATGTAATATGATTTAAAAATTATATTCTGGAGGGGTTATGTCCTTTTTGAATACGGTGCTTTTGAGCACATTTTTTTCTGTTGTGATCTCAATGTTTTTTATTCTTTATTTCAGAAGGAGAGACAAAAGGAATGTTCAACTCGACAAGCTGAAAAGGTTTGTAGAGTTATCTATATCTGAAATGAAGAAAATTTATGATCAAAAAGAGAAAGAATTTTTAGATAAAACTATTAATCTTGACGTTTCACTGAAAAAACTTGATAAGGCAACCAACTTTATAAATTCAAAGTTGATTGAAATTAAAGAGAATTTTGAATCAATGAAGATGCTTGAGCACAATCTTGCAATTGGACTTAAAGAGGCTTCAAATTTTTCAAAAGAACTTGATACAATAAAGGAAAAAATTTCAAATTTAGACAAGGCTATAGAAGATATAAAATTAATGACTGAAGAAATAGAGTCTCAAAAGAAAAACTTGCAGGAATTAAAAAACGATATTGACCAGAGCAAGGTATGGGCTAAAGAAAATATAAACGAATGGATGAAAAAACTTGAAGAAGACATTGAAGACCACAGAAAAAACAGCCTTGAAGAAGTAGAAAAATATGAAAGAGAAATAAAAGAAAAAATAGAAGGGTTGGAATCACTATCTTATTCATTACAGGAAAGCTATGAAGACGTTAAAAACAAAGTTTCATATTTTTCTGATGATATAAGAAGTTTATTGTCTGATAAAGAAGAAGAGTGGGAAGAAAATATCAAAAAGCAGGAAGCAGACTTAAAGAAAGAATTCTTATCAAGTTTTGAAAATGTGAAAAAAGAACTTACGAATGAAGTTGCTTCTTATAAGAATGAATTTTTAACACTCGCTTCAAATATCAAAAAAAGCATTGCTGATTCTTTATCGGATTTTAACAGTAAGTGGAGCGAAAACATAAAGAGATTGAATGAGGTTAACAAAGAGATAATACTCAAATCTTCACAGATAGAGGCTAATGTAAACAATCAGGAGAAGAAAATTTCAGAAAAATATGATAACCTCGAAAAGCTGATAGATGAAAAACTTGGTAAACTTGATATTCAGATTGGTTCTTTTCTCAAACAAAAAGAAGAAAATTTTTCGTCTGAATTTGATAAAATTGGTGATGAACTGAGAAAAAAACTTCTGGAATTAAGTGATAAAGTTTTAGTTGAACTTGAAGATGCCGAAGCTACATTAAGAAAGGAAATAGAAGCAAAAATAATGGATTTTGGTAGTAGTTTTTCTAAAACAGCGGAAGAAATTTCTGCTAAAAGTGAGATTTTGTTTGCTGAAATCAATAGTTTAAGCCAGAAATTTTCAAGTAAAATTAATGAGCTTGAAAAAAGTTACGGAGCAAAATCAGAAGAACTGCAAGATAGTTTTGTTAGAATAGAAAAAGAGATAATTTCACTTGAAAATAGAATTAAATCTGAAGCAAAGGAACTTTTTATTAAGTCGAACAAAGAGATTATGGATGAAGTTGAAAAGTTAAAGACAGATCTTGAATCAAAAGTCAATGAAAGAATAAATGCCGTTGATAATATCGTAGGAAAAGATATTGAAAAATTTGAAAAAGAATTTTATGAAAAATTAAAAGAGATGAATAAAGATTTATCATTAAGTTCTAATGTTATAAAAGATTATCAAACAAAAATTGATAGTTTTATAAAAGAGGTGAAGGAAGAATTTAAACTTGAAGTGAATGGGTTAAAATCGACATATCTTGGAGAAGTTAATTCTTTTATAGAAAATATCAATAAGAGAGAAAGCGAGTTACTTTTAAATATTAAAAATGTAGAAAGTGAGGTCAATCAATTCAGGGTAAACTTTAAAGAGGATATTGATTCTGCCACTAAAGAAGTGCTTACAAAACTTGATAGTAAAGAGAAAGAAATAATTGCAGAGATGAGTAAGGAGTATGGAGTTGTTTCTGATAGACTGAGTTTAATAGAAAAAAATATCAGTAATTATGAAAAAGAGTTGAATCAAAAAATAAAAGGTATAGAAGATGAACTATTCTCAGAAATAAATACTTACAGAAAAGCTATAGAAGAACTGAAAGAATCAAGCTCTACTCTTGAGGAGAACATACACAATATTGTTGTAGAGAGAACAAATGAGATAGATAAATATCTTCAGGATGTAAAGGATAGCTTCGCAGAAGAATACAAAAGGCTTATAGAATCTACAAAAGAAGAAATACTTTCTGTAAAAGCTGGAGCTGAAGAGCTTAAGAAGGAGCTTTCTGGTAGTCGTGATAGATTTCTGGCTGAATTTCAGAAAAGTATTAATGAAGCAAAACTTGCTGGAAATAAAGAGATAATGGACTTGAAGGATGAAATAGAGAGCCTTAAATTGAGAAGTGAAGGGATTTTTGTAGATGTTAAAGAAGAGATAGAGAATAAAATACTTTCTCTCAGTAAAGAGATAGAAAAGAAGATTAACGATATAGTAAATGAATCAGAAGAGATGATTTCTTCAAAGAGGCTTGAAATAAAGGGAGAGATAAACGATATTTTCAAAGAATTTATAGAAAGGGAGAGAGAAATAGTAAAAAAGATTGATAATAGTGAGAAAAAATTAAATGAGCTTTTCAGTGAGTTTACACTGGATAGCCAGAAAATAAAGGAAAATTTTGAGAAAAAGTTAAATGAATTTTATATACTTCTTGAGAAGAAAGGTTTTTCAAGCATTGAAGAGCTTGAGAATAAACTTCAACTTGCAGTTAATGAGCAATCTAAGCTGGTAGAGGTTAACAAAGAAGAAATGAAGGAATTGTTTGATGAAATCAAACAAATAAGACTTGAATTGCAGAGAGAGAAAGAGGAAATTTTAATTAATTTTAAGAAAGATTTTGAAGAAAAGCTTGAGGAAAGCAAGAAGAATATTGAGAGTTTAAAAGAAAAATTTGAAGGGGTTGAAGAAAGTTTGAATTTAACACTTAGGAAGGCTGAAGAAGAAGTGTCTGAAAAGATGAGTTTATTTGAAACTGAGATTGTCTCTAAAATGAATATGAACAGAAATGAACTTGATAACTATCTTTCGGAGATTAAAGCCAATTTTAATAAAGAGCTTGAGAAGTTTAAAAATTCATTTTTACCCGTTAAGGAAGAAATTGTTAATGATTTAAAATCAAACTATGATAAGATTGTAAAAGATTTTGAAGAAGAATTGAAGGAAAAGGGAAAGATTCTTGAAGATGCCATCAGTAACATACCAGATAGAGAAAAAATCTTGAAAGATATAGAAAAGTTTTCAGAAAATATAATTTTAAAATTTGATGAAACCATAAAAGAAAAAGAAAAGTATGTAGAAAACATATTTTCAAACTTTAAAAAGGGAGAAGGAGAACTTCAGGCTAATCTTGAGAGAGTATATAAACAATTTCAAGAAAAGGTGGAGAGCGACAAAAATAACTTCTCTGGCAAGATAATAGAATATCTTGATCATTCAACACAGGAATTTACCAAACTTAATGAAAAGGTAAAAGAGATTATGGAAGAATTAAGCGATATTGAAGAAAAGACAATCGACAGTATTAAGAAAAAGACGGTAGATATAGAGAAAAATGTATCTGATAAAATTAACTTAATAGTTAAAGAGATAGAAAATGTTTTAAGAAAGAGTGAAGAAGCAGCAAAAAGTTATTTTGAGAGTTCAAAAAAAGAAAATGAAGTTTTGTTCAGAGAGCTTGAACAAAAGAGAGAAGAAACAAAAGAAAATGTTAATAATGACATAAAAGAACTTGCAAGAAGGGCAAAAGAAATAGAAATGAGATTAGATGGATTTTTAAAGAAAACCTCAATACTTGAGAGATCTGAGGGGCTTGCCGAGAAGTCAACAAAAATAGTAGAGATTCTTGGTGAAAAATTTAAAGAGGTGGATAACAAAAAGAGAGAAATTGAAGAAGCATTAAAATTACTTGAGAATGTTAAGACGGAAAGTAAAAATCTTACAAATTTACTAAACAGCCTTATGAACAACAAAAAAGATGCCACAGAGATATATAATATGGTGTCAATAGCAGTGACGAAGGCTAAAGAAGCAGAAGAATTGCTTAATAATATTGCAAGGCAGCAAGAGAAGGCAGAAGAGGTGAAGAAAGTTATAATCGAAGGGCTTAAAGCATACGAAGAGATAAAGACAAAGGTTCTTGAAGTGGAGAAAAAGAAAGGCGTAATAAATGAAATACTTGAGTCGATAGATCTTTCAAAGGATGCCCTTAAAACTGTAAATTCAAAAGTTGAAGAGCTTGAAGAAAAAATTAATTATATAACCAAAACGTCGGAGAGAATAGAAGAAGAGGTTAAGTCAGCCCAGAGTAGTATAGCAAGAATATTTGCTGATCAGGACAAGATAAGTATAGCTGTTGACAGAATTGTGGATATTGAGAATTTACTTATTCATATTGAAGAAGAGTCAAAAAAAGTTCAGCGTATGAGAGAATGGGTGGCAAAACTTGAAAATCAACTTGAAAGAATTAAAGATATTCAGCAGGGAGTTCTTGATAAGAAGGCTGTTGAAGGAGCAAAGGCAAATGATGAAGATATGGTTAAGAGTGTTTTGAGGTTAAGGGAACAGGGCTGGAGTATAGACGAAATCTCAAAGAATCTTAAAATTTCAAGAGCTTATGTAGAATTGATAATAGAAAAGTATGAAGAATAATTTTATTATAGAGGGAGAAGAGTAGTATGCATGACTTAAAATTTTTAACCGAGAATATCGAAATAGTAAGGGAAAAGTTGAAATATCGACTTAAAAATCCAGAATATCTTGACATTATAGTTGAATTATATCAGAAAAAAAGAGAACTGCAAAAAGAAGGCGATGATCTCAGAAACAAAAAGAAAAACATTTCTAAAGAAATAGGGATTAAAAAATCAAAGAAAGAGGACGCTTCTGATTTAATGAAGGAAGCAGAACTTATTCAATCCCGACTTGATGAAATTGAAAAGAGTGAAAAGGAAGTGGAAGAAAAATTATACTCTACTGCACTTTTGATTCCAAATATTCCTATGGACGATGTTCCTGATGGCTCTGATGAAAGTTATAATGTTGAAATAAAAAGATGGGGAGAGCCAAGAAAATTTGATTTTAAGCCTTTGACACATTATGAGATAGGAGAAAAGCTGAATATTTTAGATTTTGAAAGGGGTGCAAAGATTGCAGGAAGTGGATTTACTCTTTATAATGGTAAGGCGGCTTTGCTTGAAAGAGCACTTATTAACTTTATGCTTGATTTGCATAGAGAAAATGGTTATGAAGAGAAATGGTTGCCATTTTTGATAAATGGAGAGTCTCTTCTCGGGACAGGACACCTTCCAAAGTTTGAAGAGGATCTTTATAGAATAAATGGGGAGAATCTCTATCTTAATCCTACAGCCGAAGCTCCACTTACAAACATATATAGAGGTGAGATTTTAAAAGAGAGTGATTTACCTATATGGATCACTGCTTTTGCTCCAAGTTTCAGAAAAGAAGCTGGAAGTTATGGTAAAGATACGAAGGGAATTATAAGACAACACCAGTTCAGTAAAGTTGAGCTTGTTAAACTCTGTAAGCCAGAAGATTCAGAGAAGGAACATCAATCTATGCTGGCTGAGGCAGAAAAGGTTTTACAACTTCTTGAATTGCCTTACAGGGTTGTTGTGCTTGCAAGAGGGGATATGGGTTTTTCAGCTGGTAAGTGTTATGATATAGAGGTTTGGTTGCCTGGTCATGGAGGATACAAGGAGATTTCTTCTGTATCGAATTGTCTTGATTTTCAGGCAAGAAGGGCAAATATAAAATTCAGAAGAGAGGAAACTGGAAAAACAGAATATGTTCACACGCTTAATGGTTCTGGACTTGCTGTTGGAAGAACAGTTGTAGCCATACTTGAGAATTATCAACAGGAAGATGGGAGTGTTGTAATTCCTGTTGTTTTACAAAAGTATATGAATCTTACTAAGATAGACAGGAGTTGAAATGCCAAAAAAAGCCAGTAGTTCTACACCTAAAAAGTTAAAGAATCTTGTTATAGTAGAGTCTCCTTCTAAGGCCGCGACGATAAAGAAATATCTCGGCAGCGATTTTGAAATCAAGGCTTCTGTAGGCCATTTGATTGATCTTCCAAAATCAAAGATGGGGGTTGATCTTGAGACTTTTGAACCTCAATATATTGTAATGAGAGATAAGTCAAAGGTTTTGAAAGAATTGAGAGAGGAAGCAAAGAATTCAAAGGCGATTTATCTTGCTTCTGATCCTGATAGAGAGGGAGAGGCTATAGCCTGGCATATAAAGAATGATTTTGAAAAGAATGTTTTTCCAAAAATTGGCAGAGAAATTCCAATCAAGAGAGTAAAATTCAATGAAATAACAGAGAGTGAAATAAAACAAAAGATAAATATTCCTGAAGAGATAGAACAGAATCTTGTTGATGCTCAGCAGGGTAGAAGGGTTATAGATAGGATTTTTGGTTATAAGTTAAGTCCACTACTCTGGAAAAAGGTCAAGTCAAAACTATCGGCTGGAAGAGTCCAATCTGCCACCTTAAGGTTGATCTGTGAGAGAGAGGAGGAGATTGAGAATTTCAAACCAGAAGAATACTGGGAAATTTATGTAGATTACGAACATAAAGGTAGTAAATTTACAGCAGAATTATCAAAAATTAACGGCAAGAAAGTAGATATAAAGTCAAAAGAAGAAGCCGAAAAGATAAAAAAAGAGATATTCGAAGATAAGTCTATTGTTAAAGATGTTAAAAAGAAGAATGTTTCAAGACAGCCTTATCCCCCATTTATTACAAGTTCACTTCAACAGGCGGCAAATACTCTTTTTGGATTTTCTTCAATGAAAACTATGCAGATAGCTCAGCAGCTTTATGAGGGAATAAATCTTGGGGATATAAGAACAGGTCTTATAACCTATATGAGAACAGATTCTACAAGAATTTCTGATGTAGCGTTGGGAAGTGTAAGAAATTATATTGAAAAAGAACTGGGGAAAGAATATTTACCTGAAAAGCCAAATTACTATGCTAACAAAACAGCTTCTCAGGATGCACATGAAGCTATAAGACCAACAAATGTAAAATATCATCCTGATGAAGTGGCAAAATATCTTACACCTGAACAGTATAAATTGTATTCACTTATATGGAAAAGATTTGTTGCGTCTCAGATGAAATCTTCAATTTCTGAACAATTTTCCATAGAAGTTGAGTGTGGCAATAAAATTTTAACAGCTACGACAAGCAAGGTTATTTTTGATGGTTTTCTTAAAGTTTATGATGTCTCAAAATCTCAGAAGGAGAAAGTTTTACCTGAAGATATTGAGAAAGGAGCTACATTAAAAGTCTTGAAGGTAAATGGAGAACAGAAATTTACAGAACCACCACCAAGATATACTGAGGCATCACTGGTTAAAGAAATGGAGGAACTCGGTATAGGAAGACCTTCAACTTATGCACCTACAATATATACCTTAACGAAAAGATATTATGTTAAAAAGGAGAAGAAAACTCTTATTCCTACAGAACTTGGTAGAGCTGTTAATAAACTTCTGGTAGAATATTTTCCAGAGATGATAACAACGTCCTTTACTTCTAAAATGGAGGAAAAGCTTGACTTTGTTGAAGAAGGAAAGATTGACTGGAAGAGTGTTGTAAAAGAATTCTATGAAGAGTTTCTTCCTGTTCTTGAGCATGCCTATGAGAATATGGAAAATATAAAAGGTAGTTTTGATGAACTAACAGATTTTAAATGTGAAAAATGTGGTAGACCGATGGTGAAAAAGTTCGGTAGATATGGAGAATTTCTTGCCTGTTCGGGCTGGCCAGAATGTAAAAATGCCAAACCATTTCCAGTAGGAAAATGTCCAAAATGTAAAGAAGGTAATATTATTAAAAAGAAGGGTAAAAAGAGGACTTTCTATGGTTGTGATAGATATCCCGAATGTGATTTTGTGGCTTTTTCTCTTGCTGATTTGAAAAAAGCAGAGTCTTCAAATTAAGGATATCTTATGAATAGATATTTTGTTATATTTTTATTACTTTTATCTTTTAACTATGGATTTTCTGTTTTTGCAACCATCAATGCAAGTGAGGCAAAACTATATGATAACTCAGGCAAGGGAATTGGTATTGTAAAGTTTGGGAAGGTTGTAAATGCACGAAAGTCTTCTATAGATGGAATGGTGGAAGTTATTGTTGATGGAAAAAATGGTTTTGTTAAAAAAACAGATCTTGTAATATACCATAACATTTTTTCTCTTGTTGATGGAAAGGCAAGGGTTGTATCTCAGGCTAAGGATAGTATATATTTTTATTTCAAAAACAATATTTATAAATTTAATTTTCTCGATGGAAAAGTTGTAAAAAAAAGAGAATTGAAAGGTCTTGTTGAAATTGTTCCCTCTATGAAAGAAAATATTTTTTTAATCGAAGGAATAACAACCAATGAATCAAAAGAGATTCATAATTTATTGATTTATGATTTTGAAAGTGATAGCAGTGTTTATCTCGGTAGTTTTGATAATGATGTTGTAAGTATTGAGAATATAAAATTCATTAAAAATTCTGAGTATGTAGCTGTTTTATTTAATAGAAGAGGCAAAAAGACTATTGTTATTTATAAAACAGTTAATGGAAAGATGATGGGATATTCTTCTGATGCGATTGGTGTTTTTGATTTTGATAATCAGATATTTTTGTATAACAATAGATATATATGGTTCTTTAAAGAAGGAGAAGCAAATTTTTCAAAAGAAAATTTGTTTATTAATATTCCTGAAAACTGGCTTTATAAAAGAGAGTTTAATTATAAAATAGAATCAGGGAATTTTTATGTAAAGACTAAAGATAGTGTTATAAATTATGATTTTACAAAGAAGGAGAGTTATAAAACTCCGTTTAAGTCTCTTGAATGGAATAATGATAGGACACTTAATTTTTATGAAAGAGGTGATATAGAATTCTTGTTTGATCTTGAGAATGATAAAAGTATTTCTATTTCTCGAGATTATAATTTTCATTCTTTTGTGGGGACAAATTATATACTTTCTGGTAAATTTGGAAAGATAAATTCTTTCTTTCTGTTTGGTAGAAATGGTGAAATCTATAGATATAAGGCTATAGATAAATGTGATTTTATTTATGAAGATGGGCTTATTATAGATGTGTTTTTTGAGGATAAGAATTGTATAATTTTTGTGGAGAGTCCAGAGAAAGGTAAATATTATGTAGCCTTCATCAAGGAGTAGCTTATGTATGAATATTTTGATCATCCAGCAGATATTGGAATAAGGGGGGTGGGGTCTTCTTATGAAGAAGCCTTTTGTGAAGCGGCAAATGCAGTTATGAACATAATGGCAGATACGAAAATATTTACCAAGGGACTTGATGTTGATATTGAAGTTAATGGAATTGATATGGAGTTTTTATTCTTAAATTTTCTTAATCGTATAATCTTTGAAGCGGGAGTTCATAGGGCTATATGGGTTGAATTTCAAATTCTTGAGATGAACAGTAATTATCTTAAAGCTAAAATTTATGGTGAGAAAATTAAAACAAATCATAAAGGTTTATTAAAGGTAGAAGTTAAGGCAGCCACCCTTTCTGAATTGAAAGTATATGAAGAAAATGGAAAATATATTGCACAGTGCGTAGTTGATATTTAATCTTTTACGAAATAGAATGGTTTTGAAATTTCGTCTATTTCTTTTTCTGTAGTTACTGCTTTTATATATATTGTATGGTTACCTGTTCTGAGAAATTTTTTATCATTTTTTGAAATGTCGTATTCTATTACTATTTCTCCGTTTCTTCTGAATGTATTTTTTGCAATTCTATCTACCAGAATATTGTTATTTAAAACCAGTATATCAACATATGCTGGTTTGCCAAGTATAAATTTTATTATAGCTTTTTCTTCACCGTAAAATATTATCTCGGGTGTTATGATTAAATTTTCTTTTTTAAGAAGAGGGTTTTTCTTGGCTTTAAGACCGAAAGAATAAATTTCACTCTCTTCTGAGATTGATTCTATTGAGAAATATAAATTTTTTCTGAATCTATCCTTTAAAGCTACAATTCCAGATTTGTAAAGAATTTTTTCTCCAATAATCTCATCTGTGTTGTAATCTATTACTTTTAACCGAACCCCACCAGATTTAATATTTATAAATGCATTGTCAACAATTAAATCTTCATAAACCTCTATTGGTTTAGAATATAACCATGCACCCTTTTTTTCAGCATATATAAAGCTATCTTTCCAGATTATATCCTCATAATCAGCTATAAAGTTTGTATCTTTCCAAGTGATTTTAAAGATGTTGTTTCTTGACCACTCTACAGCAAAAATATTGTTAAATAATAGAAAAAAAATAAGTATTTTTTTCATTTTTTTTCTTCCGTTTTTTCAATATATTTTTCTATCCAGTTCAGGCTTTTTTCATATTCTTTTTCCATTTCTTCTGAGATTTCTTTTGATTTTCTTAACTTTCTTTGTTGAAGTCTTTGCTTTCTTACTATATCTGCACCTGTTAGCTTATTTTCTATAAATTTATCAAGCTCATAAATGGAAAGTATAATGATAATAGCCATCAATAACTTAAGTATAAATATAAGAATACTACCGAGATCTCTTACGGGGTATGATATTACTATGCTTCCTGCATAAATAGATTGAAGATATAAAGGGGATATTCTAAGGTTATATATGCCTTTGTAAAGATTGAGTTCTTCCTTTGAGTTTAAATTTTGTAGCCATATTTGTGGAAATTTATCGTTCTTTATGATATTTTCTTCGTATATATAAGCCATAAGGAATGGTGAGTTTTTGATGAAATTTTTTATTTCTGAGTTATCAAGTATTCCAGAGATTTGAAAATTTATATCGAGTGTATTATCGTTATAATTCTGGGAAATAACTATCTCTTTGTTCAAGTTTTTTATTTCAATTTCTTTTGCAATTTTTGTATATGTAAGAGGAAATGGTAGATCTTTTATTTTGTATATTAAGTTGTTGTTTTTATCTATGATTATAATATCTTTAAATTCTGTAAAAGTTGAAAAATAATTTTCAAGTGGCTTTGTATTTTTAGTTACGGTGAACATAAACATAGCGTCTATAAAATCTTTGTCATTTTTTATAGATTTAAATTTTTCAATTCTTGAAATCAAAAGTTTCGAGAATTCTTCTCTATATAATTCAACCTTTGACAATATATTTTTTTTGTAGTTATCGTTTATAAAAAAGTTTTCTATGGCTTTGACTGTTTTTTGAGAAAAATTGAAATATGGTAAATTTGTTAATTCTTTTGAATCGAAGTCCGAATAGTTTATTATTAATCCTGGAATAGCTATTGAGAGAATTAAAATAATGATTGCATATTTTAAAATTTCGTATAATAATTTCATTTTTTTACCTCTTTTAATATGAATTCTTTTATCTTTTTTACACATTCTTCTATTTTGAATTTTGAAGTATCTATTGTATAGTTCGCAAGTTTTTCATAAAGGGGCTTTCTTTTTTCTATTAAAAATTTTATTTCCTCAATAGGATCTTTGTCTGTAAGTTGGGGTCTATTGTCATCAAATTTTATTCTTTTGTAAGTGGTTTCTATGTCAGCAGTAAGATAAATTGAAATACCATTCTCTTGAATGATTTTTCTGTTTTCTTCTGATATTACTATTCCTCCTCCTGTTGAAACTACTTGGTTATCATTAGTTGCAACTTCTTTGAGAATTGATGTTTCTACTTTTCTGAAATATTCTTCTCCTTTTTCTTTAAATATTTCTGCAATACTTTTTGATTCCCTTTTTTCTATCAATTTGTCTATGTCTACAAAATCTTTTTTCAGTTCTTTTGCTAAAATTTTTCCCAGAGTAGTTTTTCCACTACCTCTGAAACCGATTAAATATATATTCATTATTTTATCCTTATATACTGATAAAATATGATTAAGTTTCCTGAGATAATTATGACTATAACCATTGCAAATAATATGTATAAAGTAAACGTGAAATCATTTTCTATCTTTATTTCCCCACTTGAAGCAGGATTTTGTTTTTCTATAAATTTGAATATTATTGTGTTTTCCTTCTTTTTTCCCTGTTCAAGCAGTATATGATTTTCTTCATTTTGTAGCTTTTTTAAGGTTTCTATTCTGTTTTTTAATTCCTCTATGTCTATCTGGATAGATATTTTCTCTTTCTTGAGAGAGTTTATCTTATCCATCTTGTTTATGTTGTCTATTATTCCACCTTTGCCAGTAAGGAAAAGAACAAGAATATAAGCACCAAACGTATTAAAGAGAATAAACCAGAAGTATTTCATATTTCCTCGTATTAGATTGATATTTTACTATCGGAATATTTTTTTTAATTTTTAGTTATTATCTATATGGGAGTTAATCTTAAGAATTTTTTCAATTAACCGAAATTTAACAATAGTATGAATTATCTTGTGATTTTTTATTATATTTTTTCTCTTTTATCTGGAAGTGTTGCTATTTTTCTTTCCTTTTTTGCTTTTCTCAAATATAAAAATAAGATTTCTTTGGCACATTTATTTTTTCAAATAGTACTTTTTTTCTTTGTTTTTACTCATACTATTTATTTTTATTTTTATGTAATTGATTTTAACTTGTTTAATTATGTTTATGTTTTTAACATAATATACCTTTTTTTGCTGAGTTTGTTGTTTTATATTGTTCCATTTCTTTCTTTCTGTTTGATTGAAAAAGAAATACCAGAAATTTTTAATAAGTTATTTCTTTTTTTGACTTTTACTGGAGTATTACTTATATTCATAGTAGTTTTAAATAGATTAGATGAAAAATTCAGTAGTAGTCTTATCTTTTTTTATAGCATTGCATTAATAATAATAGTCATATCAAGTTTATTAATAATAAGTTCCAACATTAAAAAAATGCAAGACATAAGAAAAATTATAATGAAAAAGATCATTGTGGTGGTGATTTTGTTTTTACCTGCTTTTTTAGTGGATGCAAATTTTGAAGTTTTGCAGAATAGGCTTAAGATTATACCAAAACTTTTTAATTTTATTGCTTTGTTTTATATTGTATGGAATGTCTGGACAATATATTATGCATTTATCTTCTTGGATAGGATTACCGATAATAGTGCGGCGATAATAGATTTGCCTGAGAATTTTATAAAGTTTTATAAAATTAACGATAGGGAGAAAAAGATTTTAGAAATGCTGATAGCAGGTTATACAAATAAAGAAATAGCAAATAAACTATGTCTATCAGAAGGAACAATTAAAAATTATATATATGTTATATTTCAGAAAGTTGATATTTCAAACAGAATGCAGATAGTGAAAAAAATAAATGATTTTATAAAAAAAAATTTTTAAAAATTTCAAAACTACACTTTATAAGTAGGTATAATAATTGTGAGGGGAAAGGAAAAAGTGCTATATTGCTATAGAGGTTGTTTAAGGTTAATTTATTTCAAGCAAATGAGTTAACCTTAACCTTTTCTATAGTTTTAGCCAGAACAAAAGGAGAGAGAAATATGAAGAAGAAGTTTTTAATTTTATTAATGCTTTTAATCTTGAATTCTGGATTTTCATATTATTTTTATGATGATTTTTCAGCCTCAAGTGGGAATTGGATATATAAGTTGCAATATAGCAGGTCTCTTGGTATATGGAACGGTGGTAATACTATGACACAGGATGTTAATGGAGGGAGATTAAGGTTTACAGGGCAGGGATATACTGCAGCCTATGCGAGTTATCTTTTTGGATTTGGTTCTATATTGACAAATAGAAGATTTACTGCTTCAAAAGAAGAGCCATTTGGTTTTGAGATCACAAGGGTTGTTTTAAGGCTTGATTATCATAATGATACATCAAATCCAGAGTCTGGAAGAATGAGAGCAGCACTTTTGTTTTATCTTGCAAAATATTCAAATGCGATAACTAATTATAATGTAGGGGCAAAGTTTGAGGATTTTATTACATTTATAGAGTTTGCAAGGGCACAACTTGATACAGAACCTGATACTCAGCCATTCAGTTTCTGGACAACTACAGAATCTGGAACAAGAGAAGATTCTTTTAATCTCAGTTCTGTCCCGAGGCCAAATAGTTCGGGAAGTGTAAATTTTGTTAATTATCTTGAGTGGAGTTATGATGATTATTGGAAAAAGAATACTACGAACATAGGAGGTAATGTAAATAATTTTTCATACAATAGTAATGTTATAAAATTCAGGGTTACTACTGATGGTGAAATGGCATATATTTATTTTAATCCTAATCCAGATGGAGTAACAAAAAAGTTGAGAGATAATAGCGATGCAACTTTTTATAACGAGTTTTACTTGATAGGCAGTGTTCCAATAACTTTTACGAACGATATTGTTCCTATGATAGCTCTTGCTAATAATAGGCCTGATGCAGAATTGATAGAAGGATACTTTGATGACTTTACAATAAGAACTGTGGCTTCAAATGTGGTAGCTGAAATCTCACCACAGGTTATAAGAGCCGGGCAGGCTGTTAATATTACGGGAGTATTAAGGCCAGTATTTTCTACAGTTGATGAAGCTGGAATTCAGGAGATATACATAAGGCTACCTGAAGGTTATACCTGGACAGCAAATATGACAAATAGCCTTGTAGTAAGATTTATAAATACAAATGATGGTAGTGTTATTCAAACATTTACAAAAGTAAATGGAGATGTAAATCCTTCAAGTGGTAATGTTGCTATATCTATTAAAGAAAGCGGGAGAACTTTGAAAATAAGGTTTAATGCACAGAATGATACTACCTATGATGTATTCCATCCTAATAAATTTGGTGGTGTAGCACAGGCAAATCAAAGGGCTATACAGTTTATATTCAGTAATTTTATAACATCTTCTACTGCAGATAATACAGGTAAAGACTTTGAGATTTATGTGAACAATGAAAAATACTCTGATACAGGTTGGTCAAGGGTTGCAACAACAGGTAGAATGAAAGCAAAAGCAGGTAATGCAATGAATATGGCTTTACTTGGGGTAACGGATAATGATAGTTTGACTTTTAAAACTGTGTATGATCCAACTGGACTTGCTGGACTTAGAGCAGGAAATGTTCTTCAGGGTAATAAAATTTATGAAGGTGATAGCGGAGTATTTTTCCACTATGATTTTTCTACACTCAATGCAAGTATTGACAATGCATATATTGACAGGATTGAGATAGATGTTCCAGCGGGTTTTACTATTGATCCGACTTCGTTATCAAGTGATAAAATGGGAGTTACTACAAATGTTTATTTGACAAATTCTGGTAAAAAAATTGTTGTAAATTATAAAGGAGGAGGAACACTTTTACCACCTGTTTTAGGTGGGGATACAATTCATTTCAGTATTCTTTCAACTACTAATTTTGATGGAACAAATGAGATAAGTGTGAGTTGGCCTGCTGTCTGTTATTCTTCTATACCCGGAACATCTTCATCAAATATGCTTACAAATGAGCTATTCCCATTACAGTCTGTTCTTGTGAGAAAGAAACCTCCGATTGGTGAGGCTTATGTTACAGAGAAATATCAGAGAAACACTTATTATTCAAACAATATTTCTGTTGTTATAAAGAATAATGGGGCAAGCGGTAATAAGATTTATCAGGTAAGAATTGCGTTAGATTCTCATATTACAAATGTCATACAGATTAATACTTCCATTCCATCTACGAATGCAAGATATACTGAGAATGGGACTAATTTTGTATTTATTGATTATGGAGCAGCCGGGACGAATATTTTAAATGGTGCAAATGATAAAGTGTCATTTTTTGCATTTGCAGATATAATTCCTTTGACTAATGAAAATATCACACTCTCCTTAAAGGTTCAGGCTGACAACAAAAATGGAGATGGCTGGATGGATATTCCAGCTGGTAGTGATGGGCTTGACCTTATTTATTATACTCCATTTGCTGAAGTTGTTGGCTATATTGATTTTCCAAATAATGAAGACGGTGTTGCTCCACCACCTTACAATCATATATTATACACAGATGTTGATTTTGGTACAAATGTTGTAATAAAAGTAAGAAACAATGGAGAAGAAAGGAATGTTATTTCCAGTTTGCTTATAGAGTTTCCTTCAGCTATTACGAATGTTTTAAATCCAGTATCTCTTGTTAAAGGAGCTGTAACTACAAATTATAAGATTTCTGGTACAAATTTTGTTGAAGTTTTTTACACCAATGTAATTTTTAATCCAGCTGAAGAAGACAGGATAAGTTTAATTATTTTTGACAATCTTTCAACTCCAGCGAATCTTCCTCTTAAAATATATGCAAAAAATACTACTAATTATAAAGAAGGAAGTGATTTGGTCCCTGATAATCTTACAATAAACTACATATATCCTAAACCACAGGCAAAGGCTTATGTTGAGATTAATGCAGGTTTTATTGATACAGCAACCAATAAGGAGACAATTTATATTATAATAACCAATGAGGGTAGAAATGGAAATATAATTCAAGAGGCAGAGTTGGTTTTTGATACAGATGTATTTACCAATGCAATATTTGTAAATAGCTCCTTGGGGGGAGTTTCTGGTGGCTTTTCAGGTGGAAAGATGGAAATATTTTATACTGGCAATGTTTTTACAGGTGGAAATAAAGATGTTATAACCCTTGAAGTATATGATAAAGTTGATGCTGGTTCAAAAAATACATCTATTGGGGTGAGTGTTTCAAATCAAAGATGGCTTACAAATGTAGTTGCACCAAGTGGTAAAACTCTTGGCATAGACCTTATACCACCTCCAACA
This sequence comes from Brevinematales bacterium, assembly GCA_037479045.1. Lineage (GTDB taxonomy): Bacteria > Spirochaetota > Brevinematia > Brevinematales > JAOACQ01 > JAOACQ01. Next base: position 103,789 of record JBBFLL010000007.1, read on the forward strand.
TTATTTTCTTACAAAGTAAGTCCGAATGTATATTTTAATACATTAAATAATACTACAAATACAAATACTTTGGTTATTACTGTAAGTAATAGAGGCTGGGGAAGTAATCTCTTGGATAGAATAAAAATAAATGTTCCTTCATTTCTTGTAGGAAAGATAGTAAATGTAAGTAATGCTATGCTTGGTATAACAAACCCATCATCGGCACTTAAGTTATCAAATGGAAATACTATATGGCTTGAATATGACGTTGCTTCTACAAATCTTTATCCCGGTGAAATTGACAACATTTTTGTTGATATAAAAACGGATTTTGATGATATAACTAATACTATATGGCTCCTTGAAGCAGCTAATAATTCTACAAATACAGATGGTAGCCATAATTTTACAAATAATGCACCAATGATTCCGGGCGGGACAAATTATCTGTATTTTGTAGAGAAACCTCTTGCTTATACTACAAATACAAATATACTTGCTTCTACTATAAGTAATTATTTAACTTTTATGGTGTTTAATGGTAGCACGATGAATGGACTCCCTGTGAAGAAGGTAAGGCTTGGTTTACCATATCCATTCAGTGGTGTATCAAATGTTTCATCTGGTGGGATAAGTTCATCTACTTATAGTTCTGGTGGGACTAATTTTGTAGAAGTGGATTATGGTTCATCGGGTTTAATTGCGGGAGCTAATGATAGTATAAAATTCTGGGCTTATGATATATGGACGAGTGGAGAAAGTGATGATAAGCTGGTTTCAGTAGAAGCTGATTATGGAGATGGGTCTGGATATAAGATTGCTGCTGAAATGCCGGGAAATTCTCTTAAGATAAAGTTTGTTAATCCTCATTCTTATGGTGCGGGGTATATAACACCAGAGGTTGTTTCTCATGATTTTGAGTTTTATAACTATAGTTTATTTATAAAAAATACTGGAATGACAGGTAATGATGTTTTAAGACTTATTGTAAAGGCTCCAGATTTTATAACTAATTTAAGTATGGTTTCTTCTACAAAGGGAGCTATTTCAACTATAAGCAATGATAATACAATCATAATTTATTATACAAATGTGGGGAATTTATTAAGTGGAGAAGAAGATACAATAGTACTTAAGGCTTATGATAATGTAGAATATCCTAATGAATCTTATGGTAGCTGGAAGGTCTATGTTGATAATACTCTTGATAATAGTGGTTTATATGAAACAGGAATATATGGGACAGGTAGCTATAATCTTACTTTGAAAGCTACTGGTTATCAATCTGTTGTTTATATAGAGGCTTCAAATTCTATTTCTTCAACTGAAAAAAATAAAATCTATACTTCCATTTCAACAAATATACTCAACTTTTATGTTAACAATACTGGAACATTTGGAAATTATCTTGAAGGTTTAAGGATTAAGATTCCAGATGTCGACAGTTTATTATTTACAAATTATGTTGATGTTACTAATAATGTGGGCAATTCCGAGAGAGCTGTTTCTAATGGATATATATGGATTAAATATAATACACCTTTGTCATATAATGAAGGAGATACTATTACCATAAAGATAATTGATAATGTTTTGCATAAGGAAACAAATGTAATCTGGAGTGCAGACGCGGCTTATACAACGTCGGCTGGGAAGTTCAGACCTGCGACCTTGAGGGCTGGTAAGTCTTTAACAATAAACTATGTAGCACCTCAGCCTGAAGGAGTATTCAGTTTTGAACCTTCAGAAATATATTACAGGATTAAGAGTTTTACAAATGCCATCTTTATTTCAAATACCGGAGAAGGGACAAGTGATTGGGATCTTGTAGAAATAACAATTCCAGTTGAATTTGCGACTGGATTTGACAAATCTCTTATTTATGGGACATCAGCCACAAATATAACTTATGATTCTGTAAATAGGAAGATAAGTTTGTATTATAGCAATTTCCCGACAAAAACAGGCGAATATATCTATATTCCACTTACAAATACATCAACTTCAAATAAAACTGTTTCGTATGATGTAAAAGTAAGGAACTATGTGAATACTGCTTCTTTGACAGGAAACAATAATTTCTTACTTACTACTATTCCAGAATATTTTATTACTCCTAATGTTATTGATACAGCGACATCTACCAATGATATAAAATTAGAAGTCTGGAATACAATAAATGGAGAAAAAGGTATCAAGAGATTGAGAATATCTTTACCAGATGAATTTAAAGAGATTATAAGTATTGATAGTCTTATTCTATCGAGTGAATCTACAAGTATCGGTGGACCTCTTAATAATCTTATTGTTGATTATAGTGCAGAATCAAAGGAAATATCAAAATCTGATGTGAAAGATATTATAAATATAAAGTTGAGAGATGACTTTGAGATAGGTAATGTTATTAAATACATAACCGTTGAAGCAGATGCTGGTATTGGCTTTGTGCCTTTGAATATAAGAAGTGGTAATACAAATGTTGTATCTTTCGTGATGCCACAACCTTATACTGTTTCTAAAGTTTCTCCAGCTACGATATATGTTACAAGCCTTGAAGAGACAATCAACATTCAATTAAGTAACAGTGGCTATGGCAGTGATTATATAACTTATATGAAATTTGATATACCTATTGGTTTTGAGGATATTGCAAACCTTTCAAGTAGTTTTGGTGGAATAATTTCTATTACTAATAGGACTCTCTATGTTGATTATACAACCAATTTCTTAAAGCCACAGAATTATGATATTATCTCTTTCAAGATGAGTAATAAAATTATGTCTATTACCAATGTGGAATTAAATATTAAAGTGGCTAACTTGACCAATAATCTTATATGGTATGATAGCAGAACAGAGAATAATAACATACCTAAGATAAACTTTAATACACCACCTTATCTGGTTTATGCGAATTTCTATGATGATAATAAGATTTATATTATTGAAACTAATAATACGTTGATTTACAGGGTAAAAAATGGAGATGCTTATGGAAGATTCCTTACAAATATTACTATAAATATTTCTTCCAACACGAATATATTCAATTATTTTAATGTTATTTCTTCCAATGCCTCTTCAATTGAAATAAATGACGGTACAAATATAGTTATCAGTTATCCTGAAAACAAACTTGGATATAACGATTATGACGATCTTTATATTGAATTAAACTATAGCTTTAGTAATATATTCAAGATAGATTTTGTCTCAAAAGCAGTTTTGTACTTGAAAAATCCTGCTGAAGTTTCAAATGTAGATACTATTGTTTCACCCGGAGCAACTTCGACCCTCTGGATTACCAATGGTAACTGGGGAATAGTTGAAGGTAAAGTATTTCCATACGTTGATGGAGTGGCAGTGAAATTATACAGGAGTGGTAATAGTATTGTAGCAACGAATATAAATGGACAGAATCTTATAACAAGCTCTTCAACTGGTAAATACAAGTTAACAAGGATACCAGAAGGTAATTACCGACTTGAATTTTCAAAGCAGGGGGTATTTAAGACGGATAGCACGAACATATATGTTGAAGGAGATAAGATACTTTATCTACCAGACTACAGGTTAAGGAATGCACCATTATCAGCAGGAGCAAGTGGCGTTCAGGAAGTCACCTGCTATGATGATATGGGTAGCTATGTAGTATTTCCTGTATCGTCCTTACAGGAGGATTTCTCTGTAGATATAATGAAGATGCTATTTACAGAAGAACAGAAGAGGAATGCTATGGACAACAAGTTTGTGAAGAAACCTTCATATTCAGACAATATGTATGGGTATAAACTGAATCTTTATAATCTCAAAGACACATCTATAGATGGGGCTGTATTAAATCTTGATGCAGTTCTTTATCTCAAATATGACAAAGCTGAGATAGAGGGGAGAGGATGGAGAGAAGATGATCTTGCTATATATTATTGGGATAGGATAGGGAATAATTCGAGATGGGTAAAGATAGGAGGAGTTGTAGATAAGGACAGGAAGTATGTATCTGCTAAGGTAAGTTATATACATGGTTTCTATGCTGTAATGGGCAAGGGAGAAGACAAGGGAGGAGTGATAAGGAATGTAGCTGTAAGGCCGAAAGTATTCACGCCGAAGGAGAAGGATGGATATTTTGGTAGTGTAAGATTAACGTTTGAGTTTGATAAGGCGTATGATAAGTATGAAGTAAGGATATATGATCTTAAAGGTAATCTTGTGAAGAGGTTTGAGAGGAGCGGAAGCTATACGCAGGGCGAGATATCGTGGGATGCGAAGGATAGCGAAGGTTATCCAGTCAAGACGGGAGTATATATCTATCAGATATATGCTGGTAATGAAAAATATTCTGGAACAATAATAATAGCAAGGTAGGAGGGAAGTTATGAGAGGTATATATAGATTATTAATACTTGGGTTATTTATCTTACCAATGGTAATGTGGGGTAGATCACTTTATTACTATGAAGACTTCAGTTCTGCCCAATCTGTTGTAGAGAGTAGAGGTTGGATATTCAACTTCCCTATGTCAAGGGATATGATAATTTATGATATTTATAATGATTGGGGGTCAGCAGCAGCAGATGATATTAATTATCCCAAAACGAATTATTTAGACACTGGTAGGCTTAAGATAATGGGGCAACCAAACAATATAGCTCTCTTTTGGAATAACTGGTTTTCTGGTAACGGAGTAAAATTCGATCCAAAACTTAATTCTTCTTTTGGTCAAATTAATACAAGTGAAGAAGAACCATTTGGTTATACAATTATAAGATATACAACAAGCATAGATGCCAGAGGGAATTATTCTGAGAGAGTTGGTGTTTATGTTGATGCTATTAACCAAACTGCATATATTTCTACCTGGCTTGTTTCTGATAATGGTGTAACAAAGAATGATACGAATGCGAGATGGAATGATTTTGTCTTCTTTTATGATAAGGGTAGAATACAAGCTAATAATAACATTTGGGGATATGATAAAAATAATGTGGATTGGGATGTGCCTTTTTCAACTCTTACAGCAGATATAGATGGAAATAATCCGGGCACTTTAACCACGTTTTTTGAAAAACAATATGATGATCAGGCTCAACCACATTTTAATAGTGAAGCAGGTGGTTATACAAGACCTGTTACAGATGAGCTTGCTATAAATATGATTCATAGTGGTAATAAAATTTTGATATACATCAATCCAAACCCAGCAGGAGATGGAGGACCACAAAACACCTGGATAAAATTTGCAGAAGTTCCAGTAGCCTGGAGCAATGATATTATAGCTTTTATAGGAAATGAGATTAATTTCTTCAGAGGTGAACCTGTAGAAGCACAATTTGATAACTTTCTTATAAGAACTATAGCAAGTAATGTTGTGGCAAAAGTAACTCCACAAAAGGTTATGACAAACTCATCTGTGGAGTTTGCTGTTGAGATAGAGCCTCAGGGTGTTGCAACTGAGGATAGTGGTATAGGTGAGATTTATATTAAAAAACCAGCTGGTTATGGAAGCTGGCAGCTTAATACTGTTACAGTGTCCAATTCATACAGTACGAGTTTAAGTAGAATAACATCGGGGACACCAGGAGCAGGACAATTTCTTGTTCAGGAGAAGAATGGAGAGCTATACATAAGATTTCAAATGGCAAGTAGTTCAGCAAATCAGATAGTAAGGAATGGAAAGATTCTTGTGAAGTTTACTTTACAAACACCATCAACACCAAATGGAGTAGGAGATGATTTTGCTGTATATGTTGATTGTAGAAAACATGTTGATACTGCAATAGATTATATTTTTAACAATTCTACAGGAATAAAATATGCTACAACGGGTAGAAAAAAGGCTTATCCAGTTTCAAGTGATGATCTTAAAGTTAAAGTTTATACGGCTCCAGTAGCTTATGCATATATTCAATCTGCCCCTATGATTGTGGGTCAGGAAGTTCAAAATGTTACAGTGAGAGTTGATGGTAGCGGAATAGTCGGCTCACCTGATATATCCTCTTTAAGGATAGAGATTCCTTCAGACTTTATAGTAAGTAATAATAATCCTGCTTTAGGTATTACAAATATTGTTTCTACAAAGGTTTTGTTGAACAAAAGTATTTCAAATATTTATCTTACAAATATTGCGGGGAAGAATTATATATTTGTGGATTATATGCCGAATGGTTTTGATGGTGTTTATGGCTTTGATATGATTAACTTCAATGTTTATGGGACGCCAGTTTTACCTGGGGGTATGTTTTATAGTAATTATCACTGGCATATAGATGCTGAAAGTTCTGGATTTGTGATGGGGGCTAATTGGGCAACAGTAGATACTCCCAATTCTTATATAAGAGTCGTAGCTTCAAATGCTAATGCAGTGGCTTATTTAACTCCTACAAAGGTAAGTATAAATGCTAATATAGCTTTAAATACAAATACTTATACTTATACTTTTAAAAATGTTGGAAATACTGGAAATAATATCTATGCTATAAGAATACTTGTTCCGGGAAATTTTGATACAATTGAAAATGTGACTAGTTTAAGTGGTGGTTCTGCTGCTTATTCTAATGGTTTTATATGGGTTAATTATGGAGCTACACCCATAACGAGTGGACAGACAGCCTCCTTAACATTTAAAGCAAGACATACAAATACTGATGTTTATTCAGCAGGGGAAATTGCAAGTTTTATAATGTATGCTGATAATTCTAATAGTATGGGCTATGTTGAGCAAACTGAAGATTCTCCAAAAACCTGGAAGGTTAATATAGCACCTCCTTTGCCATCGGGAGAAAATAAACTTGAACCAGCTATTGTATATACTACTGCTGTAACGAATGAAATTACAAATACAATCGTTAACTTATCCCCGAGAGATATTGATATCAGGATGGTAAGAATAGATTTCAATACCAATTATTTTACTAATATCATAAGTGTCAACAGCTTGTTAATAGGCAATAATTATACTTTAGTTACTAACGATAGTAATTATAGTATCTATCTTAATTATCAGAATAATGGCACAAATTTACCATCATGGTATAAGGATAATAACTCAGTTGATAAAGTTGTGATAAGATTTGTTGATAAAATAAGCTATGATACATTCAGTTCTATGCCTACAAATTTATCAATTCCTACTTATCTATATAAGGTGAATTATGAGACGTCTGATCCGAATTTCTATGCTCTTTCAGCTAAAAAGAGCGATGGTACGAATGTTTTGTGGATTGAATATCCACCTGTAGATATTGTTTCTTATATATCTCCATCTGTTATTGATACGACTTCAATCACGAACAATATATCTATTTATATAACAAATATGGGTGCACCTGGAAATAGAATACATAAAATTAACATTCCAGTTGATAATACAATTTCTACTGAAATATTTGATGCTGTGTTAACGGGTGGTGGAGCTGTGGTATTTAATTCTATTTCTAACAGGATAGAACTTAGTTTCCCAACTCCTTTTGATGGTGGAGAAGGCAGGGTATTAACCTTCAAGATGGTTGATCTTGTAGAAAATGAAAATAAATATAATGTTGGATTTTTGCCTTCTGTAAGTAATGATAGAGGCTGGAAGTATAATATTACAGAAGGGTCTCCATATGTTAATTTTGTATTACCAAAGCCTAAGGGTGGAGGTGGGTCTGTTCCAGCAGTTGTATATATAGGAAATGGAACGAGTGTTATAACTCAAACTATAGATTTTTATATAACCAATACAGGCATAGGTAGTGATAATTTTCAGGCTGTTAAAATAGATTTTCCAAAATTCCTTGAAGGGGATTTGATTACTGTTTACAGCACCAAACATAACTTGTATAATACAAATAGCTCTGGTATTTTTACCATTACTCCGAGCAATATAATTATAAATTATACAAATAACAAAATACTTGCTGGTGAACAGGATTTACTTAAATTTACTTTTGCTGTTGGTGGAAAGTCTTTACCGACAAATGGAGAATGGAATGTTTATGCTCATAACGGTTTTGTTGATATGGGGACAGTTCCTCCTTCTTATTTCTTTGAGCTCACAAATGTTAATAACTGGAACAAGAAAATGTATGCTACAAAGCCTTTAAGCTATTATATAAGTGATAATGCCTATACGACAGATCCAGAGAAACAATTTGAAATAACTATAAAGAATGGTGACGTTGGTAATGTGCCTGTAAAGAGGATTGGTATAAGCATTCCGTGGCCATTTAGTATAGAAAATATATCGAGTGATGTTATAATAAGTGGTTATCCTGGAACAAAAAGTATAGCTACAAACTGGCTCTGGATAGATTATGCGACACCTCTTCCAGAGAATCAGACTACGATTGTAAGAATTAAAGCAAAGAAAGAATTACTTACTGATATTACAAATGTTAGTTGGAAACCGGTATTTGTATATACAAATGATGTTGTTACATTTATGCATACTAATATTATAGGTTCAGATGTTATGTATATTTTACTACCTGATATGAACTACTATGCTTATGTTTCTCCAAATAATGTTTCAAGAGATGAACAGAGCATAGATTATAAATTTATTATAACCAATCTTGGTGAAAATCTTAATAACATATATAGAGTAAAGATAACTCCACCTTTAAGTAATCAGATAATTACAAATATACAGGTCTTAAGTAAGAGATTGAAGTCCCATAGTGTATATTCTAACGATGGTTCACTTTATATAGATTATTATATAAGTAATACTAATATTTCAAGTCTTGATTATGATGAAATTAATATCAGAGGTTATGATAATCAGGATGTTGAAGGTTTTTCTGGTTTGTGGAAGGTGGAAGCAATCAATTCTAAAACAGGTGCCGCTGTTGTTCAATCTAAAAATCCACTGGATATAGGTAAGAGTCTTGAAATGAAATTTATAATTCCACCTTATAACTCTCAGTATGCTATTCTTGATAAAGAGCTTGATACACTCAAGAATAAGAATACGTTAAGAGTTAATGTTGCAAACACTGGAGAAGCTGGAAATGATATTTTAGGGGTAAGGATTTATTTGCCATGGCCATTTATAACAAACAATATAAGTATGTTGAGTTTAAAGGGTGGCTATCTCAGTAAGATTGATAACGATGGAACTAATTATATAGAAATAGGCTATGATGCGGGTATTTTTACAAATAATGTCAATGATACAATTTCGTTAGATATTTATGATAACTTTGGAGTTGGAGAAACAAATATTAATATATTTGTAAAGACGAAATATTCTACTTCTGCAGGCAAGTTCATTGATTCAAAATGGCCGGGAGGTGATACCAATCTTGTTAGTTTCAAGATGCCTTATCCAGACTTGAGAGCTGACTTAATGCCAAACGAAGTCTATAATAATCAGCCTTTAATGGAACTGAATATCAGACTTATTAATAATGGAGCAACATATAATAATATTACTTCCTTACAGATAGAAATACCAGCTCCATTTACAAATGATTTTGATACTTCAAAGGCCATTGACCCTCTGGCTACTTCAAAATCTTACTCAGACGGTATATTGACATTAAATTATGATAGTTTTACTTCAAAAACTACGAATTATTTAATTTTAAGACTTACAAATACAATTACCAATGCGGGGAATAGTTATAACTTTAATATGTTAGTTAACAATGGAGCAAGAATTTCAAATACTTATGGAACGAACAATCTGGTTATAACAAGAGGACCAGCTGGAAATATTCAGAGTGCATATATTGATTTAAAATCTACTTTTATAACCAATACAGTTGTAGTAGAAATAGATAATGGAGTAGCATCAGGTAATTCAGGATTGCAATATGCACGTTTTGTAATACCTGATGTATTTACCAATATTGTTAGTGGTACAAGCAGTAAAGGTGTTGTTGTATCAAATGAACTCACAAATTTTGTAATCTATTATGAAAATGGACTTGCGAAGGGAGATAAGGACATAGTAACTTTTGATCTTATAGATAAGTACGATATGCATAAAACAAATGGAATAAAATGGGAACTTTATGTCAATAATGGTAGTGGTTATGCGAAGGCAAATGAAACGTTTTCGGCTTTGTTACAAAGTATGAGTATTCCTAAAATAAATGTTTCAAACCTAAACAATTCACAATCATTCTTTGCTAAAACTATTACAAATACGTTGCTGGTATTTCTTACAAATGTAAGTGAAGGAAATAATTATGCATATTCTAATGTGATTGAATTACATCCAACATTAAATAATTTGATTGATTATTCAAATTCTTATACAGGTTCTTCTATTTCTTATAATTCTTCGCAGGCTAAAGTTTATATAACTTATCCGACTGGGTTTAAAGTTGGTGAAGTTGATAAGATATATCTTATCTGGACGAATAATTTTACGATAGGAGATTATAATTACTTTGTAAAATCCTACAATGGTTCTGATGAAGGCCCTAATGTTATTCAGACCCTTGTAACTATAAAAAATGATAGTGAGCAAGCAGAAGCCTATCTTAAACCTAAAAATCAGATTCTATATAGTATAGACAATGATGGGGATGTGGCATTATTTATTAACAATAAAATGCTTGATAAAGGTATAAAAGATGTAAGAATTTCTCTTGATACGTCTATACTTAAGATTAAGAGTGTTTATTCCTCAAATCTTAATAAGAATTTAAGCTATATTACCTCTCTCACAGATGTTGTTGTTAACTATGGTGTTGATGAAATAAAGAAACTTAGTAACGACATTCTCATACTTTCTCTTACCTATACTAATAATATGAATTGGACTAACAGGCTTGAGACGTGGGTAAGGTATGATGGAGGTGAGTTATTCTACGAGACTAAGGTAAGCTCTGGTGAGACGATAGATTTGCCTGTATTACTTGCTGATTTTGGAAGGATAACAGGAATAGTTTTACCGGGGGCTATAAAGCCGCAGGTAAGTTTGATAGGTAGTGATGGCAAAGTGGCTACGAACAGGAATGGAGAGAAAGCGATAGCGAGTGCGAATGTTGACGGTAGCTATAAGGTTGACTTTGTAGTACCGGGGACATATAGGGTTCAATTCAGTGGGACAGGTTATGCAACGAATAACATAATTGACGGAATAAGTGCAGAAGCGAATAAGATAACGAACATAGGTTTGTATAAGATGAAGAAGGCTATATTTACACCGAGTTCGCCTGTT